>NZ_DYYK01000031.1:0-26938 GCF_020741705.1 Bacteroides coprosuis | reverse complement strand
ATCTATTCACATTATGATGAAATATTAAACTTCTTCAACAATCGATCAACAAATGCTTTTGCAGAGAGTTTTAACGCTAAACTAAAAGCCTTTAGGACTCAACTAAGAGGGGTTACAGATATTAGTTTCTTCCTATTTAGAGTGACTAAACTATTTGCTTAATAAGTTATCCCCCCAGTTTTGCAGGTGATCCACAAGAATCTCTATATATATAGGGTAGGTAGATAAGAAAAGAGCATCCTAAATTAATAGAATGCCCTTGTTTTGCTTGTTTTGGTACTCGATTTAGTACCTCTTACTATTAAGTAGCTGATAATCAGCGTACACTGCGGAAGCTGGGGGATTCGAACCCCCGGACCGGTTACCCGATCGGCAGTTTAGCAAACTGCTGGTTTCAGCCACTCACCCAAACTTCCTTTGTCATTTTCTCTCAAATGCGATGCAAATATAAGTCGAACTTTTTGACTACGCAAATAATAAGATAAAATATTTTTAATCAAATTTGAGGGGTATGACTTATCCTGTTTAAAATCAATCTTTTAATGTGAAAATATTTTTACATTATTATTTATTAATTTTCTGTATCTGTATGCATTTCTACATGAACCTTTTGTACCGCTTCATCTGAAATTGCTTTTTCTTGTTCAGATATGAGTAATAATACATCATCTATATGAAGTACCAATGAACCATTCGGTATTAAAAACTGCTTGCCTCGTTTCACTAACATAACCAATGTTCCTTGAGGGACACTCATATATTTTAATGTGTTACCATGTTTTAGCATAGCATCGTTTACCGTGATTTCAAAAAGATGCGTATTCAACTCTTCGGGTAATTCCACTCCAAACTGATTTCCTTCTTCTTTTAAGGGTGTTGATAGATGTAGTAGCTTAGCTACAAAGGATATGGATGTTCCTTGAATTACAAGAGATAGTATGGTAATAAAGAATACGATATTAAAGATAACATCAGCGCCTGGTACATCATGCATTACTGGATAGGTTGCAAAGATGATTGGTACAGCTCCTCTTAGTCCTACCCACGAAACAAAGTGCTTTGCATTGAGTGAAATCTTTCTGAATGGCAGAAGGCATAAGAAGACACTCAGTGGACGACCTAAGATGATCATAAATACACCAATAAGAATAGCGACAGGAGCTATTGTCAATAATTCATGAGGATTAACTAGTAAACCTAGTGTTAAGAACATGATGATTTGGAATAACCAGCTAAATCCATCCATAAAAGAAGAGATCTCCTTACGGTACATCATTCGATTATTTCCTACTAATATACCTGCAATATATACAGCTAAATATCCATTCCCTTTCATTGCATCGGTAATAGCAAAAGTAAAAAACACAAAAGACAACACTAAAATAGGATATAAAGAGGCGTTAGCCATATTGATTTTGTTGACAATAAATATGACAAGCTTACCAAATATGTATCCAGCAACACCACCTACAACAAACTGGGTAACAAAAGAGAGGGCTATTTGACCTGCACCCATCCCAGAGGATTCTATAAATTGAATGAGTACAATAGTTAGCATAAATGCCATGGGGTCGTTACTTCCACTCTCTAACTCAAGCATTGGACGTAGATTCTCTTTTAAATTCATCTTTTGAGAGCGCAGAATAGCAAATACTGAAGCAGAGTCAGTAGATGACATGGTGGCTGCTAGTAATAAAGAAGTGGTTATGGGTAGGTGTATATTAGTCCACGACATTCCCGACAAAAAGAATATAAATAATCCCGTAAATAGAGCCGTAAAGAATACTCCAAAGGTGGAGAGAACGATGCCAGGAGCAATAATGGGTTTTATCTCTTTATATTTGGTGTCCATACCACCAGAGAATAGTATAATACTTAAGGCCACCATACCTATAAATTGAGCATCGCCTGTATCATTGAATTGCAAACCAAACCCATCAGAACCAAAGATCATGCCGACAAAAAGGAAGAGTAATAAGGTGGGAACGCCAAATCGATATCCTGTTTTACTTACCACGATACTCACAAAGAGTAGTATAGATCCGATGAGAAGGATGTTTTCTGCTGTAAAAATCATAATGATTAATTTCTATAAATTAGAATGAATAAGAATAGGAAACTGTATGTGCGAAAATAACTAAAATAATTTTGAATTGGAAAGGACAAAGCTCCTCAAAGTTAATTAATTTGTTGTTATCAGCGTTTATGACAATCTTTATGTGGAATATATACTAAAAACATTTAAACACTTCGTTATTATGTCTAAAAAAAGAGTCGTATTGTTTGATTTTGATGGAGTTATTATGGATACCGAGACTATTTACACTGAGTTTTGGGATGATCAGGGAAAAAAGTATCTAAATATAGAGAATTTTGGAAAGATTGTTAAAGGAAGAACGGATGATGTTATTTATAAAAAATATTTTACAGATCATCAGCATTTAATTCCCCTCTTAGATAAAGAAATAGATCATTTAGAAAATACTATGCCTTTTAATTATATAAGAGGTGCTGAGGAATTTATGTTGCACCTGAAGGCTGAAGGAGTAAAAATAGGGATGGCTACTAGTTCTAATAATAGGAAAATGGAAATAGTGTTTGGCCAACATCCTCGGTTAAAAGAGTTATTAGATTATATTGTGACAGTGGATATGGTGTCTCATCCTAAGCCAAATCCTGAATGTTATCAAAAGGCAATGGAGTATTTTAATGCTTCTCCTAAAGAAACTGTTATTTTTGAAGATTCAATTTATGGACTTCAGGCAGCAAGAGATGCTGGGGCGGTAGTAGTAGGTTTAACAACAACTAGTACTTCTGATGAAATTGCTCATCTGTCAGATTATATTATTCCTGATTTTGATGGAATTACATATGATACAATTCGTGAGTTTTTAGATTAAGCAAGAGCGATACATTTAGTAAAAATAAATAGTCCCCTTATCATTACAAGGGGACTATTTGTATTCTAACTCAAGGAGTTCTTTTAAGAAATAGAGCGAGCTATTTCTACTCCTTGTCGTATGCGATCTGCCATACCAATACCTCCTTTTACGTTTCCTGCAATATGAAGACCTTTGAAGGTCTGCTCTAGGCTTATAATGGTCTTAAAGCGTTCTCCACTATTTAGTTCGTACTGTGGGATAGCATGTTTGTGTCTGAAGATATGTATTAAGTCTGGTTGTTTATTGCTAGGGAATTTCAACATATCGTGAAAATCTTTAATAACCAACTTTTTCAGTTCTTCATCACTTATTTCTGTAAGTTCTACGTGTTTTACTCCACCAATAAAGAAAGAGAATAATGCTCCTTCTCTGGGTGCTCGTCCCTCAAAGCAGGCGGAAGGATATAAGATGCCTAATACATTTCTATTCTCACAAGAAGGTACCAATCCCCCAAATGCATTAAACTTTAAGCCCTCTGTATCTTTCACTCCCACACTAACTTGTACAACAGGAGCATAGTGTAAATTGGCTATTTTATTCATGTCACTACATTCAATAAAGGGTAATATTTGGGGTAACGCATATCCACCTGTTGTTGTTATAACTTCTTGAGAAGTGAATTCAAAAGAATTATCAGAAGTATTGAACTGTGTAATCCATAAGTTTCCTTGTGGCTGAATCTGAGTGTTTTTTGCTCCTATAAAAATAAACTCACTTCCTATCTTTTTTTCTATAGCCTTAGGTATTTCATTTAATCCTCCTTTTGCTGAAAAGACCTTTTTAGAAGCTAGTTTATCACGATCTGATTTGGGTATCTTTGCTTTGGCCATAGCCCCTTTTATAAAGCTACCGTAATTTTGTTCTAAATTATATAGTTTGGGTAGGGCAAATCGAGTAATAAGGGTTTCAGGATTACCTGCATATACTCCCGATAAAAATGGATCGACAGCGTAGTTAAGAAAAGATTTACCCAACCTTCTACGTGTTAAGTTTGCTACAGATTCATCGGGGTCTGTTCCTTTCTGACGAAAAGGTTCTCCTAAGATTCTAAACTTATCTGTAAAGCTAAATAAAGGAGTAAGTAAACCTCCTAGCATTGAAGAAGGTATTTCATGAAATTGTGAGCCTTTCCATATCAGTCTTCTTTTAGATTCTTCTTTTGCCGTTTCCAATTGACATAGAGGTGCTAAATCCTGAAAGAGCTCTGCTACTTCTGGGTAGGAAACAACACCCGTATTTGGTCCTTTTTCAAAGGTGAAACCCTCTTCTTTAAAAGTTTCTATTTGTCCCCCAATTCGGTTATTCTGTTCAATGACGGCTACTTTCTTTCCTTTTTTATGTAGATAGAAGGCGGCAGTTAGTCCTGTTAGTCCAGCACCTATAATCACAACATCGTATTTCTCTTTTATCATTTATCTCCTCCTCAATTTATACAGGTTTAGAAAATTTCTTAGTGGTGTTTTCCATCAATTTATCTAGCGAAGCAGCTACATTACGTACAAACAACTTACCCTTGGGAGTCATTTCTATTCCTTGTTCTGAAAAATGAATGAGTCCATCTTCTTGGAAAGCGAGTAGTTCACTTTCTTTATATCGAATAGCTTTTAATATTTCATCTTTTTCTAGATGAAGGTGTGTAGAAAGCTCTTCCCAGTAAATAGCGTAGTTGCACATCAACGATTCTATGACCGCTCGTGTAATCTGTTCTTCGTCTGTCAAGGTGTATCCTTTTGCTATAGGAAGATTACCGCTTTCTATCACTTCCATATACTCTTGAATTGTTTTTACATTTTGAATGTAAGCTGAATTCAATTGTCCTATACCCGTAACACCAAATGCATAGACTTGCCCTGTGGTTCGTCGGGTACAATAACCTTGGAAGTTTCTATGAAGTTGTTTGGCATGGAGAGCTTGATAAAGCTCATCTTCTTTGCGAACAAAATGATCCATACCTACAGGCAAATAATGAGCGTCTGCAAGGAGTTTAGAAGCTTGTTCAAATAGTGCTTTTTTAGTTTCACTATCGGGTAGTCCTGCCTTTTCTAATATGAGTTGTCTCTTACTTACCCAAGGAACATGGGCATAAGAGAAGGTAACTAAACGATCGGGATTTAGTTCAATCGCTTTACTTATTGTATTTGAAAAGCTCTCTACAGTTTGGAGAGGAAGTCCATAAATAAAGTCCATGTTAATTTTGGCATCAGCTTCTCTTAATATCTGGAATATGTGTTCTACAGGAATTAGAGAAGGTCGTCTGTTGGCAGTTTTAAGAACTTGCTCATCAAAATCTTGTATCCCTAAGCTAAAGCGATTAAAATGTGCACCCGTTAAGTCTTGCCAGTATTTCTCATCTAAATATCCAGGGTGACACTCAATTGCAATTTCTGGGCTTTGAATTGTTTCAAATCCATCAAGTAAGCGATCATTTATTTCTTTTAAAACAGATACAGGCAATACTGTAGGAGTTCCACCCCCATAATGTATTTGAGCAATTTTTCTGTTCTTATTGAGCAGAGGCTTTACCATTTCTATTTCTTTGAATATGGCTCTAACATATCTATCTATGTTCTCTTGTTTCATCATAGGAAAAGAGTTGCAGCCACAGTAGTGACAAAGATGTCTGCAAAAGGGGATGTGTAGATAGAAAGAAATATGAGAAGGATTAGCGTGATTTGAAAGCTCTATTGCTTTTAAATAATCCGTCTGAGTAAAATGGTCATGGAAAAAGTTTGCTGGGGGATAGCTTGTATATCTTGGTACAGGAATATTGTACTTTTGAATTAGATTTTCAGTCATAATATTATTTTTTAAACGCAATCAATATATAAATAAGGGATAGAGTTGCTAGTCCTACTTCTACACAGGCTAGCGTTTGATATCCAAAGTGTTCAGCTACAAACCCACTTCCAATAGCTACACACATAGAGCTTAGGTGAGTTATTACAGTCTGAATTGTAAAGTCTGTTCCTTCTTTTCCTGGACGAACATAGTCCATAGCTGTAGTATAAACAATGATAGTAGCCATACCATAACTTGTCCAAAGAAGTATAATGCCTAGATAAAGGAGATGTGGAGCATGAGGTATTTGAAGTATCACCCAAAAATAAATTGTGGAAAGAAGGATCATAGATCCAAATAAAATACGTGAATGATGTCTTCCTATTTTTCGTACAATAAAACCTCCTATAAAAGAGGCTACAAAGCCTACTGCGGTTCCAACTATGCCAAATATAAATCCTATTTTACTTGTTGAATACCCCATATCTACTAAATAGGGCTTAAGCATGGCTAATGTCCCTATAACCCCTGAATAGAATAAGAAAAGAAAGATGATTTGCCTCCCAATGGGTTGTCCCTTTTGCGTAAAAAAGTAAATAATATCTTTTTTACACGCCATGTGTTGAGGCTCTTTTTTCTTAATGGTTAATCCTCTATTGAAAACGAGCGGGATTATGGCTAATAATACAAAAAGACCGACATAGGGTAATAGGCTACTCCAACCAATCTTTTGGAAAAGGAGTAGTAGTAGTCCCGACCCTATCATTACACCACCAAAACTACCCATAGATTGCATACTATTAACCATACTCTTATCCTTATGGCTAAATGAAAGTACGGCAAGTGCATCTGTAGCTATATCTTGTGTTGCTGAAGCAGCAAAAGAGATAAATATAAGCGTAATAATCGTGTTGAAATTTACCGTATAATCCATCAACGCAACTGCAAAGATGGAGGCAGCATAAACTATTTCTGAGCCCAAAATCCATCTTTTATAATCGGCTGTTGTTTGGCACTTTTTATCCACGTAAGGAGACCATAAAAACTTAAGAATCCACGGTAATTTGATGAGCTGCATAATACCAATAGTGGATAAGTCGAAGTTTTCCTGTCGCATGATAACAGGAATAATGGTAGAGAAAAAGCTCTTGGGGATAGATTGTGCTATATATAGGAAAAAGAAGGTCCATAAATTGAACCTTCTTGCCCCTGGGGTTATTTTCTCTAATAAATCGTCCTTTGTGTCTTGATTCATATCGTGTTTATGGGGCTTATAATCGGATTGTTAATGTTCCTCCAATAGTGAAAGGTTTGCCTTTTTGTGCTGTAGGACTTGCTGTAGCCGATACATAAGCATTGTATTTTTTATTTGTTATGTTTTTTGCCCAAAAGGATAGCATATAATCACTCCTTTTAAACGATATTTGGGCATTTAATACATCATAATAACTTTGTGATAATTCATTATTATCTGCCCAATAAATTTTACCTGTACCCAAATAGGTTACCCCTAATTGTATTTCATCTAATTTTTTGAAGGGTTTGTAAAATGTGTAATCTGCATGTAAAGATAACGTATGATCAGGAACTAATGGTAGTCTGTGGTCTTTAAAATCTATATCTTCAGAAAAAAGATATTTCTTGAAGTACGCTTTTGTATAGCCATAATTGGCTTGGAGTATAAGTTCATCAACCGGGCGGGCGCTTAAGCTAATCTCAATGCCTTTACTGGCAGATTTACCTGCATTTTTTAGTTTCCTTCCTCTACCACTTTCTATGGGTTGAAAAACTTGCTGATTTTTCCAATCTATATAAAATAGTGCTATGTCGGCAAAAAATCGGTTATTACAGAAATTTAATTTTGTACCGAGTTCATAGTTCCAGCTATACTCTGGATCAAAGGTCCTTTCTTCTTTTTTATCGAAGGAAGTGTTGAATCCTCCTGCTTTATATCCTCTGGTAACCGATGCATAAATATTTTGCAAATTAGAGGTTGTATATTGTAAGGTAAACTTGGGTGTAACTTGTCTAAAGTTGAGTTTCTCATCAAAGCCGTCTTTGCCTACATTGGTTTCCCCCTTCATATTATTCATCTGATAGTCGTTATTGGCATGTTCGTAATCGAAGCGAATACCGGCAGAAAGAGATAGTCCATCCCAGATGATATTATTGAGAGTTGATTGGTGAAAAAGAGCTAATCCGTAAGTGGGTATTTCATATAGCTTATTGCTGATAACTCCTTGTGTAGGCATTTCAACATTAAGATCTCTATGTATGTGCTGATGAAAGCCAAATAGACCAAAGAGCCATTGATAGTTGTTTTTAGAGTCGGATTTAATATTTAATTCTTCTGAGAACATCCTATGAATTTCTTTTTTGTGTACAGCATAAAGATCTTTAGGTGTAAAATCTTGGTCGATCCTTTGATTATCTGTGAGGTATTGAAAAGAGGTTTGACTGTTTATTTTATAACCTTTTCCTGAATATTCTACATTAACTCCCGATGTGGAAATGGTGCGAATGTAAGTAGTGGGTCTATTGTAGTTGACATTCTCCGTCTGATCTGTTTCCGTATTATATAATCCATAAGGGAACCCATTTTGGTCAAAATAATCGAGAGAGGTTATTAATTTTAATTTCCATTTTGGAGTGATATTCCAGTCAAATCGGATTCTTCCTTGTCCACCATCTGATTTGTCTGCTTTTTCGTGTAAATACTCATTAGTAAAAAAACCTCCGAAATAATTATAGTTACCCGAAAAAGAGATTCCCATATCTTCTTTTATTTTAATAGAGTGTGTAGCTGTAATATCATATAGATTATGATTACCTCCCGTATATTTA
Source organism: Bacteroides coprosuis (assembly GCF_020741705.1). Classification (NCBI taxonomy): domain Bacteria; kingdom Pseudomonadati; phylum Bacteroidota; class Bacteroidia; order Bacteroidales; family Bacteroidaceae; genus Bacteroides; species Bacteroides coprosuis. The sequence continues at coordinate 18,374 of NZ_DYYK01000031.1, read as the reverse complement.
AAAGTAGTACCAGGGTTGTGGATAGGAGATTTTGTATATACGTTAATAATACCTCCCATGGTGTTTCTTCCATACAGAGTCCCTTGTGGTCCTCTCAAAACATCCAGACTTTCTATGTTGCTAAAATTAAAATCAAAAGAAGAGCTTTCAAAATAGGGAACACCATCAATATATAGCCCCACAGATGGAGAGTTGATTTTGGAACCTATCCCTCTGATATAAATGGGAGATGATACCTTTGCTCCATAATCGGGCATATATAAATTGGGTACAAGTCCTGTTATTTCTTTTATGCTTAGTAGAGTTTCTTTTTGTATTAGTTTGCTATTTATAGAACTAGTAGAGACAGGAGAAAGACGGTAATCTTTGTCTTGTTTAAAACCTTGAATAACGATCTCTTCCAGAAAGAAAGGATTGTTTCTTCTCAATGAATCGAGTTCATCATCTGTGATTTTGTCATTTGTTACTCGAATAATAGATTTTAGGTTCGTTTTAGGTTTAGCTTGAAGAGATTGTAATCCCCAGCAGGTACAAAAGAGTACGATATAAAAAAGTTGCTTTGTCATTTTAATTATGCTTTTCACCAAAGTTTACTGCAAAGTAACAAATATGTGAGATAGGTATCAATCCTAATAAGTTATGATTTTTACACTTTTCAAGATGAATATTGTGTTTTTTAGCCAGATATTATTGAGTTTTGTGCATTACTCACAAGTTACTTATTCTTTGTCAATCTTAAAACTGTTAGCTATAATTTAGGCATAATTATACATGATGAAAATGTATTATAATCCACTTATTTTTTTATAATGAGATTAAATTCTTTTGACACCGACATGATGATGACATGACACCGACATGATGACTTTTTGACCCTGATCTAATCATCTCTTGACTAAGTTAAAGTTTTAAGCTTTTATTGTGACGTATTTTTATTCAATTCTGAGAGATTAGACCATTTGACGTAGTATAGTTTAAGCGACTTTATAAAGCTAAAAAAACGGCTATCCTATTTTAAAATAATATAGGATAGCCGTTCTTATAATGAAAACTCAAAGTTTAGTGTTTCATTAAATTTGTACCCCAAGTTTTTCCTTTGCGGGTAGCAGGAACTCCATATTCCATCCATTCTGGTTTAGGATCTCCTTTTAAATAATGGTCGAAGAACTGTTGCAAACGAATACTTAAATCTTTGCGATTCACTCTTTTTACTAAATTGTGTTCTTCCTTATTGTATTGAAGCATCCACACGGGTTTCTGTAATCTACGCATAGCCATAAACATTTCTATTCCTTGATACCAAGGCACAGCACCGTCATTATCATTATGCATAATAAGAAGTGGAGTTTCTATTTTATCTGCCCTAAATACAGGAGAATTTAAAATGTACAACTCTGGGCAATCCCAAAGTGTGCCACCAATTCTACTTTGTCCTTTTTCATATTGAACTTGCCTACTTGTTCCTGACCCCCATCTTATGCCACCAAAAGCACTAGTCATGTTGGCAACAGGAGCTCCCGAGCCAGCAGCTTTAAACATATTGGTACGTGTTACTAAGTATGCCACTTGGTATCCACCCCAGCTTTGTCCTTGAATAGCCATGTTCTCTTTGTCAATCCATTTGTTTTTAGCTAAAGCTTCTGCACCAGAAACAATACAATTGTATGCCGATTCTCCTGGTAAACCAGCAGTGTAATGAATGTCAGGAGAGAAAACTACATAGCCTCTACTTACATAGAATGAAATGTTGATGATTGACCAACTTGGTTGAGGCATATGGTGTGCATTTAAGTTATTTGAATGAGTTTCGTAGAAATAGATCATTACTGGATATTTCTTGTTTGGATCAAAATCTTCGGGTTTGTAAACTATTCCATCCAATTTCTGTCCATCAAAAGCTGTCCAATGAACTAATTCAGCAGTACCCCAATTATAATCGTCTTTTTGTGGATTGATATGAGAAAGTTGGGTGCTCGTTTTAAATAAATTATTGGTGTAATATAAGTCAGGGCAAAGTACAAAATTTGATTTTATAAAAATAAAGTCATTCCTATCTTTAGCCTTTAATAGCTTGTTATAAGAGATAGCTTCCTGTTTTGTGAGCATCCTAGGTTCAGCTGCTTTGTCTATATTTAATTGAGCCAAGGCCATATCCTTATTCACTGTATTAAATACAGAAAGCAAAAGTTGTTCTTTGGGTTCAAAGAAGCGTTGCTCTTCATCTAAAGAGATATGACGATATTTGAGTTGATTGGCTCTTCCTTTTTGTTGTGTTAGGCATAGGGGTGCTTTGTTTCCACTCGCATCAAACTTCCAAATATCGTATGCATCGTAAATTAAAACTTCCTTATCGTCTTTTGTCCATCCAGCATCACCATAAGGATAAGGATCCATAGGCATATCTTCTTTTTCATCCCAAAAGTTGACATTTAGGCCACTTGTTAGGTTTGTGATTTTATCTGTAGATAAATTGTAGGTATACCAATTTCTATCTTCATTATTATACATCAACAAATAATTTCCATTGGGAGAAGTTGATATATAACCATCATACTCTTCAAGAAGTAATTTTTTGTTTCCTGTTCTATAATCGAATTTATAGATGTCTTTACTAGAATTACCACCCCATTGAGATTCTAAATTATGTTTCGAACGGTCGGTTATAATAGCAAAATCAGCATCTCCTCTATTCACTCTATTTATAGATTCAAATGGGTTTGTGCTAATAGGAAGTAGTGTATGCGGATTATTCAAATGTAAAACAGCTGTGTAGGTACGTTTGGCCTCCTTATTTCGATTCACTAGTTGTGACGGTTGGATATTAGGATCTTGATAATGCCATATATCTAGTGCTGATTTTTCTTCTTTGTAAGTGATGGTATCACTAGGCAATGTAAGGGGAGCTATAGATGTGAAAATCTTTTGTCCATCCTGACTAAAAGAAAGTGTACTATTATCTGTGAAAGCCCAATTCTCCGGTAGGTTTTCACTGTAATCTTTTGCGATTAAAGTTTCACAATCTTTACTCCCTGCTCGGTGAAGTAATAACTCGTAGTTTTTGTTTGTAGGTAAAACAGAATCTTTTGCTGCTAAGAAAGCTAACATATTTCCTTCTTCATTGAAGCGAGGAGTAAGATACTTGTAATAGCCAGATGCTAGGACTTGTTTGTTTTTATTTATTAAGTCATAAAGAATAACTTGTTTTTCTGTCTGAATAGTATCCTTTTTATTAGGAGAAGTAACTACAACCAACTGATTACCATTTTTACTAAAGAAGTATTTCTCTGCATAGTTGATTGTATCGCACCAAGCTGAACCCAACTCTCTGATAACAAGAGGTTCTTTAAATAGAGGTTTTACTTGCTTTTCTTTTTCTGTCTTAGTGTCTTTTACGTCTGTCGTATCTTTGGGTTCTTTAATTTTCTCAGGTTGATAGGCATAAAATTGATTCCCTTTTTCTCCAATTTTGTAAGACTTAATAGCTCCTAGGGTGTCTATTTTATGGATAGGGAGTGAAGCTATAATAAGTGTGTCTTTAGGGGCATCCTCTTTTTTGCCTTTATTCTCTTTATGAGCTTTAGCTTGAGCAAACTTAGGCTTTATTTTACCGATAAAAAACTTCTCATTAGGGGTAATGAAATAACTGCTGACTCTGTCTATAGATGTTTTATCTTTCTTTTTTAAATGATGAAGGAAAAAGACATCATCACCTTCTTGTGGTGATACAAAGTAGGATGCGTAGTTGCCGTTATCTGATATTCTCATTTGTCTTACACTTTCCCATTGATCATAGACATCATGATCTAACGGTTTTTTTTGTGCAAAGCCATTATTTGCGAGTAATATACAGAAAATGAATAATAGATACTTTTTCAAAACTGTAATGTGTTTTAAGTGAATAATGATTTTTTGATAGTTGCGTTTTCAATTTTGCTAAGATATTAATTCTTTCTTAGTCTGTTAAATATTCTTGTTGCAAAAGCTTGATTAGAAGTGTAATTAATGATGGTTATATAAAAAACAGAATGAAAGAAAAATAGACAAAGTGATATAAATGGAAATGAAAAGCCTTTTTAATGGATGAGAAAAGATATTGCTCCTAAGGTATTTGTGCTTAATGAATTAACCTTTAAAAACACTTTATTGAGTTTTAGGATTACTACGTGTCTAAAAATTCGAATTATATTGTATCTTTGTTCTCTATAACTATATTATATACTATCTTATGGAGCATAATACGATCTCCTTAATTATAGTGAAATAATGAATTCATGGAAAAACCTCTTGTCGACTATAAAAATGTAGAAATTCGTCAGGGTAATAGAGTGATACTTCAGAATGTGAATTTGTCTCTAAACTCTGGTGATTTGGTGTATTTAGTAGGAGAGGTTGGTTCTGGAAAATCAACATTCTTACAAACTCTCTATCAAGAGATACCCATACAAAGTGGTATTGCAGAGATTTTAGGGTATCGTTTGAACCAATTAAGAGAAAAAGATCTGCCTAAGTTAAGACAGAAGTTAGGCATTGTTTTTCAGGATTTTAAGTTGTTGCCCGATCGAACTATACACGCCAACTTGAGTTTTGTTTTAGAAGTAACAGGTTGGCAAAAATGGGCGGCTATCAATCAACGCATTGATGAAGTACTTGAGATTGTTGACATGAAAGGGTCTGAAGATAAATATCCTTATGAATTATCAGGCGGAGAACAACAGCGAATAGCAATAGCAAGAGCTATATTAAATAGACCAGCCATATTGTTGGTGGATGAACCAACAGGAAATCTGGATTTTATAACAGGCAAGTCTATTTTTACACTCTTACAACATATGGCTAAAGAGGGCACATTAGTGATAATGGCCACACATAATTTATATTTAGTTCGGGAGTTTCCTAGTAAAGTTTTTCAAATAAAAAGTCAAACTTTACAAAACATAACCGAAAAAATATATGTTAGAGAAATAAAGGATTGAATAAAAGGAATACTTAACAATTTTAATAGCGTAGTGAAAATGAAAATAATGAAGTTTGGAGGAACCTCTGTTGGTAGTGCAGAACGCATCAAAGAGGTGGCCAAATTAATTACTAATGGTGAAAAGAATATTGTGGTTTTGTCAGCAATGTCTGGTACAACCAACACCTTGGTAGAAATTGCGGATTATCTTTACAAGAAGAATCCAGAAGGAGCCAATGAAATTATTAATCAATTAGAATCTCAATATCGAAAACATATTGAAGAGTTATACTCTACGGCTGAATTTAAACAAAAAGGTAAAGAGTTAATAAAATCTCATTTTGACTATATCCGTTCTTTTACAAAAGATTTATTTACGCTATTTGAAGAAAAGGTGGTATTGGCTCAAGGAGAATTAATTTCTACAGCCATGATGAATTACTACTTGCAAGAACAAGGAGTAAAATCTGTATTGCTTCCAGCTTTGGAATTTATGCGCACAGATAAAAATGCAGATCCTGATCCTGTATATATCAAAGAAAAATTAAACAATCAATTAGAACTTCATTCAGATTCTGAGATATACATTACTCAAGGGTATATTTGTAGAAATGCTTATGGAGAGATAGATAATTTACAGCGTGGAGGAAGTGATTATACGGCTTCATTAATTGGTGCAGCTGTCAAAGCAGATGAAATTCAGATTTGGACAGATATTGATGGAATGCACAATAATGATCCTCGTGTTGTACAAAATACCCAACCTGTTCGTCATCTACAATTTGAAGAAGCCGCAGAGTTGGCTTATTTTGGAGCAAAGATTCTCCATCCAACTTGCATTCAACCTGCTAAATATGCCAATATTCCTGTCCGTTTACTGAATACTATGGATCCAGATGCTCCTGGAACATTGGTGAGCAATGACTCAGAACAAGGAGTAATAAAAGCTGTAGCAGCAAAAGAAAATATTACAGCTATAAAAATAAAATCAAGTAGAATGTTACTTGCTCATGGTTTCTTACGTAAGGTATTTGAAATCTTTGAGAGCTACCAGACATCTATTGATATGATCTGCACCTCTGAAGTAGGCGTATCTGTGACTATTGATAATACAAAGCATCTGAATGAAATTTTAGATGATTTGAAAAAATATGGTACAGTTACAGTTGATGAAGACATGTGTATTATCTGCGTTGTAGGAGATTTACGATGGGAAAATGTAGGCTTTGAAGCCAAAGCACTCGATGCTATGAGCAATCTTCCTGTTCGAATGATTTCTTTCGGGGGTAGTAACTACAATATATCCTTCTTAATACGAAAAGAAGATAAAAATAAAGCCTTGCAGCAATTAAGCGATAGGCTGTTTAATGGTAATCATTAATAAATAATCAGCACAAGCGTTTTTAGCCTCTCCTTAGAATGGATGTTAAAAACGCTTTTTTTTAATCTACTTTTACATGAAAGGACAATTTCCATTAGATCAGTTTAAAAATTTAGATACTCCCTTTTATTATTATGATACACGCCTTTTACAAGAAACTTTAGATACTGTTAAATTACAGTTAAAAGGGCAAGATCAGTTTAAAGTACATTATGCATTAAAAGCAAATGTAAATTCTGAGATACTCCAAATGATTAGAAAAAATGGTTTTGGAGCAGATTGTGTGAGTGGGGGAGAGATACGAGCAGCTATACAGGCTGGTTTCAAACCTGAAAATATTGTTTTTGCAGGCGTTGGTAAATCCGATTGGGAAATAGAATTAGGACTTGATTTGGGCATATTTTGTTTTAATGTTGAATCAATTCCTGAATTAGAAATTATTAATGAGTTAGCACTGAATATGGGGAAGAGAGCACAAGTGTGTCTTCGAATCAATCCTAATGTAAAGGCTAATACACACGCTAACATAGCTACTGGTCAGGCTGAAAATAAGTTTGGCATAAGTTTGCACGATTTAGATAAAGTGATGGAGTGTGTCAAGCAGTTGAAAGCGATAGACTTTGTTGGGTTACATTTCCATATTGGTTCACAGATATTGGATATGGCAGACTTTAGAGCCTTGTGTAATCGTGTAAATGAGTTATTGGATAGGCTTGAAGGTAGAGGAATTAGAATCCCTCATATTAATGTAGGAGGTGGATTAGGAATTGATTATGCTCATCCCAATCGTCAAGCTATTCCCAACTTCGAATCTTATTTTGATGTTTATGATACACATTTGCGTATTCGTTCATATCAGACATTGCACTTTGAACTAGGGCGTTCATTAGTGGGTCAATGTGGTTCTCTGATATCTCGAGTTCTTTATGTGAAAGAAGGAACAAATAAGAAATTTGCCATTTTGGATGCAGGAATGAATGATTTAATTCGTCCTGCCCTTTATCAGGCTTATCATAAAATAGAAAATCTTTCTTCTGATGAGGATTTAGAGGCTTATGATGTAGTAGGACCAGTATGTGAATCATCCGATGTTTTTGGAAAATCAATTGATTTAAATAAAGTTTCTAGAGGTGATTTTATGGCTATTCGTTCTGCTGGAGCGTATGGTGAAGTAATGGCATCAACCTATAATTGTCGCTCATTACCAAATGCATACACTTCAGATGAATTTATTTAAAACAAATTGATTCATTATCTTGTTATATGTGTGTATTTAAGAATTTGATTAATTAAATTAAACACATAAAATTATGAGAATCTCACAAGATTTAGAAAAACAAATTAACGAACAAATCACTGAAGAACTTTGGTCTGCAAATCTATACTTATCAATGTCTTTTTATGTGGCTGATTTGGGTTATGATGGTTTCGCTGCATGGTTGAAAGCTCAATCTATTGAAGAAACAGAACACGCACATGAATTTGCTAATTACTTAATTACACGTGGTGGTAAAGCTCTAGTTGATAAAGTTGATGTAGTTCCTCAAGGATGGGGTACAATAGAAGAAATTTTTGATAATGTATATAAACACGAATGTCATGTGTCTGATAGAATCAATGAAATTATGACATTAGCAGTAGCGAAAAAAGATTATGCTACTCAAGATTTCTTGTTTAGTTTTGTTCGTGAACAAATAGAAGAAGAAGACTCCGCTGACAGAATGCTTACTCGAATAAAGCAAGCAGGCGAACGTGGTTTGATGTATTTAGATAAGCACATCTTAAAAACATTTCAACAAGAAAAATAATAGAGAATCTATTTTAAATAATAAAAAAGCTTTCGTGTTAACGAGAGCTTTTTTATTATAAACTACTGCGTCTCACTTTTTGAAGAAATATGATTGTGACTCAGTAATAGACTAAACTAGGATATAATAAGAATAGATTAGTTGATAATAAAAGTAAGGCGTCCTTCCTTTGAAGAAGAACGCCTTACTTATATCTTAATTAGGATACAATTATTTGATTGTTCCTAGTTCTTTACCAACTTTGATAAAAGCATTGATACATTTATCTAGTTGTTCACGATTGTGTCCAGCTGAAAGTTGAACGCGAATACGTGCTTCTTCTTTTGGAACTACAGGGAAATAGAATCCAGTAACATAAATACCTTCATGAAGCATACGAGTAGCAAAGTCTTGAGATAGCTTAGCATCGTATAACATAACAGCACAGATAGCACTTTGAGTAGGTTTAATATCAAATCCAGCTGCTAGCATTTTATCACGGAAATAGCTAACGTTTTCAGCTAATCTGTCATGAATGCTATGGTCTTCTTTAAGCATTTTGAATACTTCTAAACTAGCACCAATAATACCAGGAGCTAAAGAGTTTGAGAATAAGTAAGGACGGCTACGTTGGCGTAACATGTCAATTACTTCTTTACGACCAGTTGTAAAACCGCCCATAGCTCCACCAAAAGCTTTACCTAGAGTACCCGTATAGATATCAACACGATCGTACGTATTGTATAATTCACTTACGCCATGACCTGTTTCACCAACAACACCAGCAGAGTGTGATTCATCTACCATAACTAGAGCATTGTATTTGTCTGCTAGGTCACAAATCTTGTCCATAGGAGCAACGTTCCCATCCATAGAGAATACTCCATCTGTAACGATGATGCGGAAGCGTTGTGCTTGAGACTCCTTCAGGCATCTTTCAAGATCTTCCATATTTGCATTTTTGTAACGATAGCGTTGTGCCTTGCAAAGACGCACACCATCAATGATGGAAGCATGATTTAATTCATCAGAAATAATTGCATCTTCTTTCGTAAAAAGAGGCTCAAATACACCACCATTGGCATCGAAGCAAGATGCATACAGAATAGTATCTTCCGTTTTGAAGTATTCTGAAATGGCAGCTTCGAGTTTCTTGTGGATGTCTTGAGTTCCACAGATAAATCTTACAGAAGACATTCCATATCCTCTTTCGTCAAGAGTCTTTTTTGAAGCTTCAATAAGGCGTGGATGATTAGATAGTCCAAGATAGTTATTAGCACAGAAGTTAAGTACTTCTTCTCCTTTAACAGTAATAGATGCTTGTTGTGGGCTAACAATAAGTCTTTCTTCTTTGTAAAGACCTGCTTCTTTAATCTCAGCTAATTCATTGCTGAGGTGTTCTTTCATTTTTCCGTACATAAAAAACTTGTTTTATAGTTGAAATTTTCGCTTAATACAAAGGACACTATTTTTAATTAAATAAACAATTCCGTTTAATATTAAATCTAAGAAAAAAATACTTACTTTGTACTACGATTCATTTTATATTAATGTCATAATTAGAGTTTAATGAAAAACATATTAGTTATTGGATCAACTGGACAGATTGGTTCAGAATTGACGCTCGAATTAAGGAAGCATTATGGTAATGACCATGTAGTTGCTGGGTTTATAACAGGTTGTGAACCTAAAGGAATCCTAAAGGAATCAGGCCCATCAGAATTGGCTGATGTTACTAACCCTGAGCAACTAGAAGCTATTGTAAAAAAATACAACATTGACACAATTTACAACCTCGCAGCATTGCTTTCGGTTGTGGCAGAATCAAAGCCTCGTTTGGCTTGGAAAATTGGTATAGATGGATTGTGGAATGTTTTAGAATTGGCACGTCAAAATAATTGTGCTGTTTTTACTCCAAGTTCAATTGGTTCATTTGGTGAAGGGACTCCTGCTTATAAAACGCCACAGGATACTATTCAACGTCCAAGAACCATGTATGGTGTATCAAAAGTCACAACAGAGATGTTAAGTGATTACTATCATACAAAATATGGTTTGGATACTAGAGCAGTACGTTTTCCTGGGATAATCTCTAATGTAACCCCTCCAGGTGGTGGTACAACTGATTATGCAGTTGATATTTACTATTCGGCTGTTAAGGGGGAAAAGTTTATTTGTCCAATAGCAGAAGGTACGTTGATGGACATGATGTATATGCCTGATGCTCTTCGTGCTGCTATCAGCTTAATGGAAGCTGATCCGACTAAATTAATTCACAGAAACGCATTTAATATAGCTTCTATGAGTTTTGCTCCCGAAACTATATATGCCGAAATAAAGAAACATAAGCCAGAGTTTGAAATGGAAATTCAAGTAGATCCATTGAAACAATCAATTGCAGATAGCTGGCCAGATTGCCTTGATGATACTTGTGCTCGCCAAGAATGGGGCTGGAAGCCTGAGTATGATTTATCTTCAATGACTGTAGATATGTTAGAAAAGCTATCTGCTCGTTTGAAAAAATAAGCTATTTAAAGTTATGATTAAAATTACAAAGATTCAGAAGCTGTTTGTTCTAAGTTCTTGCATTCTTATTATGGCTTGTGGGGGTTCTCCAAAGAAAAAAGTCGAAGAGAATGTTTATGCGAATGAAGAGCTATACACTGATGATTTTATTTTGGAAGACTCATTAGGAATGGATTTCTCAGGAGAACCATATCATATGGGTGTGGATGAATCTTTTGATGATTTTGTGTTTGCATATGCTGCTAATCCAGACTTTCAAGCTCAACGAACTAAATTTCCACTTCCTGTAATCGAGGAAAATTTAGATTCATCTTTCTTAGATAGAAATAATTGGGTGGTGGATACCTTGTTCACAGATAAAGCTTTTTATACCATTCTTTTTGATAAAGAAGATGATATGGATATGGTGAGTCAGCCCGATTTAACAGATGCTCGCGTTGAGTGGTTATATTTATGTGATAAGAGTACAAAATCGTATAATTTTAAAAGAACAAATGCTATTTGGATGCTAGAATCAATCTCTATGGGGCATCTTGAAGAATATCAAAATGAGGAATTTGTGAAGTTTTATGGTAAATTTGCCACAGATACAGTTTTCCAGCTTTCTCGATTAACTCATCCTTTAGAGTATGTAACAACAGATCCAGAAGATGATTTTGAAATTCTTGAAACCGTTATAGACTCTAATAGTTGGAGGAATTTAAAACCTGTACTACCTAGTACAAAATTGGTTAATATCAATTATGGTCAACCGAATAACCCCAAATCTAAAACAAAAATATTAGCAGTGAAGGGTATCGGAAATGGTTTTTCAAATGTTTTTTTCTTTAAATTAAATAGAAAAGGTGTTTGGGAATTATTTAAATTTGAAGATATTGGAGTTTGATTAGTAAGAATCATATGATTGAAATAAAAAATAATTATTCTCTTCGCTCGCACAACACTTTTCGCATTGATGTGCGAGCGAAGAAATTTATAGAGTACTCTTCGAAAGAGAGTTTAAAGTCTTTAATAGAAACAGGGGAGGTAGTACCTCCTTTTTTGCATATAGGCTCAGGAAGTAATCTCCTTTTTTTAGAAGATTATGACGGTACTATTTTACATTCTAAGATAGAAGATATAGATATAGTAGAAGAAGATGAAAAGTCTCTTGTACTACGTGTAGGCTCTGGTGTTAATTGGGATGAGTTAGTTGCTTATACTGTATCAAAAAGTTGGTATGGATTAGAAAACTTATCATTAATACCTGGAGAAGTAGGAGCTAGTGCTGTTCAAAATATTGGAGCTTATGGTGTAGAAGTAAAAGATTTTATTCAGCTGGTTGAAACTATCGACTTAGAAGGAAGAAAACGTAATTACTCTCCCGAAGAGTGTCAGTATGCTTATCGTTATAGCATATTTAAAGAGAAAGAGAATAAAAATATTATTGTTACGCATGTTCATTATAAACTGAGTAAGCAAGAACAGTACAATCTGGCCTATGGTAGTATTCAACGAGCTTTAAGTGATTATGAAGATGTAAATTTAGCAAATGTACGAGAGGCTATTATTAAAATACGTCAAACAAAGTTACCCGATCCTGAACAAATTGGTAATGCTGGTAGTTTCTTTATGAACCCTGTAGTAGATAAAGTCCATTTTGAAAAAATTCAAAAAGAATATCCTGATATGCCATTTTATAGAATTGATGAAGATCATATTAAAATACCAGCAGGTTGGATGATTGATATCTGTGGATGGAAAGGTAAATCAATAGGACAAGCAGGGGTACATGATAAACAAGCTTTAGTTCTTATAAATAAGGGTACTGCTACAGGTAGTGATGTACTTCTTTTGTCTAAAGCTATTCAAAAGGATGTTTATCAGAAATTTGGTATAGAGATATATCCAGAAGTAAATTTTATAGGTTAATGGTAAAAGTTCGAATTTTAGGAAGTGGTACTTCAACAGGAGTACCTACAATCGGGTGTAATTGTGAAGTTTGTCATTCTAAAGATCCCAGAGATGTTCGTTTGAGAACCTCAGTTCTTTATGAAGAAGAAGGAGTACGTATATTACTAGATTGTGGTCCTGATTTTCGTACGCAGATATTGCCTCTCCCTTTTGATCCTATTCATGCTGTGTTGATTTCTCATGAACATTTTGACCATGTGGCAGGTATTGATGATCTGAGAGCTTTTTCCCACTTTAAAGAGCTGCCTGTTTATGCAAATCATATAACAGTAGAACATTTAAAACAGAGAATGCCTTATTGTTTTATAGATAAATCTTATCCAGGAATACCACAATTAGCATTAAGAACACTACAGCCTGGTCAACATTTTCAAGTGCAAGGAATTGAGATAATTCCTTTTACCGTAATTCATGGTAAACTGCCAATTCTTGGATATAGGATAGGGAAAATGGCTTATATTACAGATATGCTTTATATGCCTGAAGAATCTTATCAACACCTGCACGACTTAGATGTTTTAATTATTAATGCTTTGAGAATTAAGCCACATCGTACTCATCAATCTTTGTCTGAAGCTATAGAAGTAGCTAAGCGTATCAATGCAAAGCGGACCTACTTTATTCATATGAGTCATGATATCGGTTTACAAGCTGTGACAGAGAAAAAACTTCCTGACACCCAATTTTTTGCATTTGATGGATTAGAAATTACTTTTTAGGTATTTAAACTACTCCAAATACTATACATTTTTTGTAAATATGCTTATGTTTGCTATTCTACACCTTAAAGCATATCAATATGAATCTACATAAATACAAACTCATCTTTACTTCTCTACTACTAGTTTTACTTGTGGGTAGTATTGGTTTGTATTTTAAAGTCCAGAATTCTAAAACCATATCTTTAGAAGATATATACTCGATAGTTCCTTCATCTGTTGAGGCTATCTATGAAGTTCATTCCATAGATAATTTAATACCCTATTATAATCGGTTAAGTGGTGATGTAGAAAATGTTTCTTTGGTACATGATTTTATTCAAGTCAAGCCCTCTTTCTTAAACAAAAATCAACCCTTCTTACTTACTTACAGTAAGAAAGGATTGCAAGGTAATGGAGAGGTGCTTCTTTTCCCTTTTCTGAACATCTTTAATGAGTGGTTAGACACTTATTTAAAAAAGTATGCTGTCCTCTCTTCTCCTCCAAAGAGTTTTGTCTATAAAGGAGTGGAGCTGTTTATATATCCTTTGAAATCCGGAAAGTTTATTACTTCGGTTACTTTGAATAATATTCATATTATCAGTTATGAGAAGTGTCTTATTGAGTCTATTGTCGATGTCTATTTAGGAGCTTCTTCTTTATTGGATAGCTCTTTCAAAGCATCTTACAGTTTGTTGAAAAATGAAGAGGTGAATGCAGTTATATATGCAAAATCAAATTATTTTACTGAAGGGAGAGAAAACTCTATTTCCAATAATACGTCTTCTGAAGAAGTATGGCAGCGCTTTAATTTAATTGTTGATGATTCTGTTTTTTATTGTCTCACCGAGTTGGATGTTGAGTCTAGTCATTATTATACGCTACAAGAGTATTCAGAAAATACGATAAAAGATACAATACAATTACCCCAAGATGCATTTAGCATTAATCGTTGGTCAGAGAGCCAAATAAAAGAACAGTTGCTCCATGCAGAAGAAGATACTATAATATCTTCTCGTGAGCAAGAGTGGAATAGTTGTTTTGGAGATTTTCTATTAGATGCGATGAGTGATGGTCTTTGGGGAGTTCGTATTCAAGATACGATAGTTTCTTCGGAAGTGATTTTGAGACTTCCACTGTCTAGCTTTGAATTTGTACAGAGCAGTATGACTAAGTTAAAACAAAATCAACGACTGATCATAAAATCATTACTTCGTGAAGAGAGTTTGTATAATCATTGGGGTACTGAAGCTCTACCAGCTCCTTTGTTTTTGAATTTACTAACTGAAACTAGCCGTGATTTGAGAGTGATTTATTTGTCTTATTATAAAAATAATCTATTTATAAGTTGGGATTATACTTTGCTAGCTCGATATTTACAAGATTTAAAACTTTCTACACCAGTAAATACCCATATCAAACTTTCAGAAGAGATTATCAATACTCCTTATTCCTTTTTTTCTGCAAATTTGGGTGTTGTGGCTCAAGATACACTTACTAATTATCCTCAAATACCTTCAGTTATTCTTAATCAGGTTGATAGATTTAAAGATTATTACTGGAGTAGGGAGTTGAATAATTTTAATAATAAACTAATTCAGATTACAGCACTCAAGAAGATTCCATAAAATAAGAGTCTGTTATTAAATATTTACATTTTATTTTCTTGCATTTAATAATCTTACTCTATATTTGACAAGAATAAAAATATCATTAAAGACTTGTTATGCTTGAAAAACACTATTCAGATTCTATTGGATTAGAAGAATCTACTTTGTCAAAACTTCATCGTTCGAGTAAAATACTTCTATGGGCTAAACTTTTTTCGTTTGGTTTTGCAGTATATGCTTTTTATCAATATGTTTTCGAAAACTTAAATGCAATGTGGGGGCTTGTATCCTTTGTGTTTTTAGGATTATACTTGCTTATTATGTTTTTAGACAGCAAGTTGCAGAAAAATATAAATTTACATATACAGATAAAGATAACATTAGAAAATGAAATAAAATATTTGAATAGAGATTTTTCTGTCTTTGATGATGGATCCGAATTTGTAGATGCTAAACATTCCTATTCATATGACTTAGACCTTTTTGGTAAAGACTCCTTATTCAATCGTATCAATCGTACTGTTTCTAAATTAGGAAGAATAAAACTAGCCAATTATCTACAAAACCTAGAGTTATCTGTGACTAAAATTAAGGAAAGACAAGAATCTATTCGTGAGTTAGCACAACAAATGAACTGGAGAATCTTATTTCTTTCTTTTGGAATTGATGCTCATTATGACTTGTCTAAGCTTGCTGAGAGTTTGCAAACGGAGAGTATAAAATCATCACTTGTATCTAAAGGGATGAGACTGGTTATGCTTCTTTCATCAATTTCTACAATAGGTTTGATTATAGCATCTATTTACGATTTAGTTCCTGTTTCATTTCCTTCCACTTTATTTCTCATTCAATTGTTGATATGCATTACTTTATCTGGTAAAGTAACCAAAGCTGCAAATGAGGTAAGTGGGTTATTAAAGGGCTTTAAGCCTTATAGAGAATTAATCAAACATGTTATAGATATAAAGTTTCAGGGGGCTGAACTTCAGAGTTTGCAGAGTAAATTACGTCTCGATAATAGTGTAGATGTAACAAAAGCTTTTACTGAATTATCTGCTATCCTAAACAAGTTTGATCAACGAGCAAATCTTTTAACTTATGTGATTTTTAATGGTTTGTTTATGAATGATCTTTGGACTTTGAGTAAATACTTAGTCTGGAAGAAAAAGAATGCTCCTTTTATGCCTGCTTGGGTAAATGTTTTAGGTGAGTTTGATGCTTTAGTTAGTTTAGGAACATATGCTTATAATAATCCACAAAATTGTGATGTCGAGTTATTAGAAGGTGAGCTTCCAGTGTTAAGAACAAAGGATGTATATCATCCTTTTATTTCTAAAGAAGTAGTTGTAAGAAATGACTTTTCTTTAGATCAGAAAACATTCGCTATAATAACAGGTGCTAATATGGCTGGTAAGAGTACGTTCTTGCGATCTATTGGAGTGAATTTTATTATGGCTTTAAATGGTTTGCCTGTGTGCGCTAAATCATTTCAAGTAACACCGATGAATCTTTTTTCTAGTATGCGTACAAGTGATAATCTAGTGAAGAATATTTCTTATTTTAATGCTGAGTTAATTCGTTTAGAAGACTTAATAATGTCTTGTAAGTCTAATAAGCATACACTTATCATTTTGGATGAGATATTAAAAGGGACAAATTCTATTGATAAATTAAAAGGTTCTAAATTATTATTGCAGGAAATTTCGAAACTGCCAGTATCGGGTATAATAGCAACTCACGATTTGGATCTAACAAAGCTTTCCGAGGGTAGTGAAAAATATTTCAACTATTGTTTTGAAATAGAATTGGCCGAAGAAATAAAATATACGTATCGTATGGAAAAGGGAGTTGCTAAAAATCTAAATGCAACTTACTTGCTTCAGAAAATAATAGATAAGATTAATTAATAAGAATAAAAAAAGGGTCTTAAGACCCTTTTTATTTATTTAGCTGAGCTAAAATATTTCAAGAACTGAGTACGTTCGAAATAATTGGCTCCACGAACATCTTGATGGTTTAGCTTTCCTTTAAACTGACTGATTTTTTCAAATCCTTTTTGATTCATCCAAGTAGCTAAGAATGTTAGCATTTTTCTGATTTCAGAATCAGATTTCTTATAAAGTACGCTGCAAATTTCCACAGCCGTAGCACCAGCTAAGATTGTTTTAATTATATCTTCTGGATTGTGTACTCCCCCTGATGCGGCATAATCTATTTTCTCAACTTCAGATGAAGCAATGCCTATCCATCTAAGAGCATTAGATAACTCGCTTGGATGGCTTAGCACAGGTCCAGCTACGTGTTTCATTTTCTCTATATCTATATCTGGTTGATAGAATCTATTAAATAAAACAATTGCATCAGCACCATTAGCATAAAGTTGTTCTATTAAAACAATAGGATTAGTAAAATTATGTCCTAACTTCATAATGATAGGAATTTTTACTGTATTCTTAATATGCTTTAAGATATCAATATGTCTTTGTTCAAAGGAACCATATTGGTATTTTACATTGGATTGTAGGGCTAGTATATTTATTTCAATTGCATCAGCTCCAGCTGCCTCAATTTGTTTTGCAAAGTCAATCCATTCAGAGTCGCTATAGCAATTTATGCTAGCTATAATTGGTACTTCATTACAAACTGCTTTGCTATCTTTAATAAGAGATAGATATTCACTTAATTTGTGATGGCGTACATATTCTTGTAGGTAATCTGCTCCTTCTGAATAAGCAGATGCATCGCTCATCATTTGATCAGTTTCAATAAGAATCTGCTCTTCAAAAAGTGATTTTAGTACAATAGCTCCAGCTCCTGCTTCAGCAAGCTTTTGGTTTTTCTCAGCTGTATTACTAAGTCCAGAGCTACTCACTATTATGGGGTTTCTCAGAGTAAGCCCTGCAAATGTTGTTTTTAAGTCGGTCATGATTACTATAGATTTTCGGAATTTTTACTTTTTAACTAAAGTAACTGATTTGTATGAATTAATATATTCTTTCTCCAAATATTTTACTTCCTACACGAATTAATGTACTTCCTTCTTTTATAGCGATAGGATAATCTTGCGACATGCCCATAGATATTTCTGTAAAGTCTTCATTAGTAGTAAAAAACTCCTTTTGTATTTCACTAAAGAAATCTTTTAGAGCTTTAAATTCATTTTTTACCAGATTCTCATCTTCTGTGAATGTTGCCATGCCCATTACTCCTGCTATTTTAACATTTTTCAGTTCCTTCCATTTTCCTTCTTTGAGCATATCTCTACACTCTGTGAATGAGAATCCATATTTAGTATCTTCATCAGCAATATGTAGTTGTAATAAACAAGGAATAATTCGACCTTCTTTTTTGGCTTCTTTATTAATATTTTTAAGAAGTCTAAAAGTGTCAACGCTGTGAATTAACGAAATAAAAGGTGCAATATATTTGATTTTATTGCTTTGTAAGTGTCCGATAAAATGCCAT
>NZ_DYYK01000030.1:0-27457 GCF_020741705.1 Bacteroides coprosuis | reverse complement strand
ATTGGATATCACAAAGATGAGCGTAAAGCTTTTGAAGATTTTCTATATCTGAATACCCGTTTCATCAAAGGATCTCAAGAAAAAGATAAATATGGCTTCTTAGAAAGAGAACACGGTACCTATTTCTTTAAACTAAATGTAAAGATTGGTCTAACGAAGAGGTAATAAGTGCATAATCTCGTTGTGAGGCAGTATTCAATTTATAAATTCTAAAAACTTCAGCACTGCTTCTCTGAGAGTGATAGTTAAGAAAGAAAAGAAAAACCCGTCCCCGAGTCGTCTTTAAAAGGCGGTTGGGGACGGGTTTTTTTATAGCTTTTATTTATTTACTTGATTTTCTGGTTTACCCTCCATGAAAGCTTTTACATTATTAATTAAAATTTTCATGAGTCTTGTTCTTGCTGCGAAACTAGCCCAAGCAATATGAGGAGTTATATAGCAGTTTTCTACACCTAAAAGAGGATTGTCTGCCTTAGGAGGTTCTTGAGACATCACGTCTATACCTGCAGCATAAATGGTCTTGTTTTTAAGAGCTTCAGCCAGATCAGCCTCATTAATAAGTGGTCCACGACTTGTGTTGATAATGATTGAAGTAGGCTGCATAAGCTCTAATCTTCTCTTGTCAACCATATTGCGGGTATCATCTGTTAGCGGACAATGTAGCGTTACAATATCTGCTTGTTCAAATAATTCATCTAGCTCTACTTTTTGTATTTCGTGTGGAAGCTGTAATTGGGTTTTAGAAGTGTATGCTATAACTTTCATACCAAATCCAAAAGCAATACGAGCTACTGCCTGACCAATGCTACCTAATCCTATAATACCGATGGTTCTACCGTGTAACTCTAACAAAGGAGAATCCCAGAAGCAGAAGTCTGCATTTTTACTCCATCTGCCTTGATGCACTTCATCCGAATGTTTTTGTACATGTAGAGTGATGTTTAGAATATGAGCAAATACCATTTGAGCTACAGAGTTTGTGCTGTATGAAGGGATGTTTGTTACAACAATACCTTTTTCTTTTGCAGCTTCTGTATCTATGATATTATAGCCTGTAGCCATGACACCAATATATTTTAAGTTGGGTAATGCCTCAATTGTCTCTCTCTTAAATGGGACTTTATTTGTGAGAACGATATTTGCGTCTTTACATCTTTCTAATACTTGATCTCTACTAGTTCTATCATACAAGGTACAATCACCAAGTTGTTCTAATCCATCCCATTCTAAATCGCCTGGGTTGGCTGCGTAACCATCTAAAATTACAATTTTCATAACTAAGTTAGTTTTATAAGGTTATTACTTCGAATACTTGTCACCCCAAAGTTTGTTCAATAAATCACTATGTCTTTTTTCAGCACTATTATTTTGAGGATGCCAAATACGTTTATTCTTTATTTCATCGGGTAGGTAGGTCTGTTTTACAAAGTTGTTTTCATAGCTGTGTGCATATTTGTAGTCTTCACCATACCCTAATTCTTTCATTAGTTTTGTTGGAGCATTGCGCAAGTGTAGAGGCACTGGAAGATTTCCCGATTCTCTAACTACTGCTATTGCATCGTTTATTGCAGCATACGCCGAATTACTTTTCGGACTTGTAGCTAAGTATATAGTGGCTTGTGCTAAAGGTATTCTTCCTTCGGGCCACCCAATCTTTTGAACTGCATCAAAGCAGCTATTAGCCATAAGTAAGGCGTTTGGATTTGCCAATCCAATGTCTTCTGAGGCAGATATAACCAATCTTCGAGCAATAAACTTGGGATCTTCGCCTCCTTCAACCATTCGGGCCAACCAATAAATAGCTCCATCAGGGTCACTACCTCTTATCGATTTAATAAATGCAGATATGATATCATAGTGTAACTCTCCACCCTTATCATAAGCTAATGGATTTTGCTGTAAGGAGTTTGTTACTAAATCATCTGTTATTACTATGGGTTCAATATTGCTGGAGGTAGCAATTAGTTCTAAAATATTGAGTAGTTTTCTTGCATCACCTCCTGAATAACGGAGCATAGCATCTGTTTCTTTTAACTCAATCTTCTTTTCTTTTAGAATGAAATCTGTTTCAATCGCTCTATGTAGAAGTTGGATTAAATCTTCTTTACCCAGAGATTTTAACACATAAAGTTGACTACGAGAAAGTAATGGTCGTATTACTTCAAAAGAAGGGTTCTCGGTTGTAGCACCGATAAGAGTTACTACACCTTGCTCCACTGCGCCTAATAATGAATCTTGTTGGGATTTACTAAATCTATGAATTTCATCAATAAATAGGATAGGGCTTGCTTGGTTGAAAAAGCGGTTACTTTTTGCCTTTTGAATAATTTCTCGTACATCTTTTACTCCAGAAGTTACAGCACTTAGTGTGTAAAAAGGAACATCTAATTGGTGCGAAATTATTTTTGCTAATGTTGTTTTACCCACCCCTGGAGGTCCCCACAATATAAATGATGAAATTCTACCCCCTTCTATCATTTTACGAAGAGGTGCATTGGGTCCAACTAAGTGTTGCTGCCCTATATAATTGTCTAAACTGGTTGGTCTTAATCTTTCTGCTAATGGTTGCATATATTCTAAAATCCCATATTGACCATAACCCTTATTCCATGCTTACTTGCTCCTGGATTGTCTAAGTAGGTTAATCGTCTTACGTATTCAACTTGTAGAAATTTAAAGATATTATAAATTCCTATACTAGCCTCGACATATGGTGTTTTTTTATCCATTACAAAAGCTGATTGCTCTCCATTTCTTGTAGGAAACAAGAATAAATCGGGGTTCTTGCTAAGGAAAGGATTGTTTTTATCTGTAAGATGTCCATACATCGCTTTAACCTTAAATATTTCTCTCCACTTTAACTTATTGAAGAGTGGTATTCTGTTGAAGAGTTTTCCATTCATATCATAAATAACAGATAAAGAGGCATATCTGTCGTTTAAAAACTCCATGTTCCTCATTAAATTAAATGTCTCATCATTCTGAGCAATATAAGATAAGTTAGCCGAAGGAACAATTAATAGAGGGAATGGTACTGTATTCCATTGTGCCCCTGCTTTAAAGGTTAAATCGAGCTTACCCCATGAGGATAGCCAGAAGCGATTCCAAATGCTAACCTCTGTAATGTTTGATTTGTAATCACTCTGCATAACTCCCTTAAAGCCCGTAGTATGAGCCAGAGTGAAGATGGGAGCATTTTTATTGACTGGTTTTCTTCTTTGTTTTGTATTAATGTAGCTTTCACCTGGAGAGAAACGGAGTTTAAAGCCTAACTCACTTGTTGCAATGTCTCTTACAAAGTCTTTGCCTTCATTATTTCGTCTGAATTCTAATAATCCAGTAGGCTTTTCATTTTTTCTCTTTGCGAATAAATTAACAGACAATCCCCCATAAGTTTCGTACTTATATGTAAATGTACCCTCCCTTATATACGACATTAAATCTACGGGAAAAGCTTTCATAGAGACAAAGACGTTATCCTTATCCGTATCCAAAAATTTATCCATAGGCGATTCCACTTCACTGCGATAGGCAAAACTTATGTTGTGCATAGGGAATTCCCATGGGAAATTTTCAGCTTTCAAGAAGGAGTAAGTAATTTCTCCAGAGTATTTCCATCTCTTATCTCTAAAGCCATAAGCTCCATATCCACTCAAGAAAAGATGAGGGTTGAGGTGAGCTGTGGTTGTACCTCCAAAGCGAAGGCGTGTTCCATCTACATAGTTCCCAGATACAAAGGTATTGATAGGACCAAGGTCTATTTTACTAGGGTTTCCCTTTTTTGTGGTTTCTACATAATTTTCAAAAAGGATCTTAGTTGCAAAAAGAATGTATTTAAAGGCTGGAGCTTGTGCTAACCTTTCCATAAAGTCATCCATTGATCCTTCAGTTTCAGTTAATGGAACTTGTCGTACCTCTGCCCAATATTCGGGATCTTTGTTGTATGCATTTCGTTCTTTTATAACCAATGCTTTTGGCTTGAATTGTTTGTCTGGAATTTCATTGAAACTATAGTCGTTGTATTTGGTTGTTCTTTCTATTTGAACACCTTGAATAAAGTCTACCAATGATAAATCGACAGTCATAATATCATTTTTTAGAACCCAACTGCCATTGTCTAGCTTCACAAACTCTTGTTCAATATCCATATTGTTAACCCAGTTTACTCCAGTTTGTTTGGGTAGATTCATTCTACATCTTCTAACGGCATAAGAAGAGTCGTTGAGGATATAGATATGACCTGTAAACCCAAAGTCTTGAACGTTCTGGGGTACAAAGGATAAGTGAATACAGCTGTCGTTGTCTATACGAACTGTATCCATAATATAAAATTTATAGAATGATATTGCATTAGTACCAATGGGACTCACAAAGCGTCTGTGTAAAAGTTCTAGATTGTTTTCATAGATGTTTACATCTGCAAACACATCAGCAAGAACTTTACCAAGCATATCGCCAGTAGAGAAAAACTCTTCTATACCCGTAGATGTTTCTCCTTTAATATAAGTTTTTTGACTTTTAGGTGATTTTCGATAAACAACTTGTGAGGCTGTTTCTTGTATAGATACGGGCAAGATATATCCACCTGTTACTTCCGATTTCTCTAGTTGGTCTTTTTGAAAGTTTAGTCCTTTATATATACCTTTTCCAAGCTTCTCTTCGGTTAAGTCATTGAGAGAAGTTTTCATCTTTTGGTACTTGTTGTATTGGTAGAAATCGTTTTCTTCTAGTTTAAATTCTTTCTTGTTATCAATAACCTTACGCATCAGATCAACAGCTGGGTTGTTTTTCCTTTTGTAGCGCTCTCTCTTGGGTTTGATAACTACCTCATCAAGTAAAACTTTGTCAGAAGACATTTTTACATTTACGTTCCTCGTTTTAGAATCTATTTTGATTACTTGAGTTTTGTAGCCTATGGCAGAAAATGTTATTTCGGTCTTTCCTGTTCGATATGGAATGCTGAATTTACCATCAAAATTAGTCCTAGTACCTATTGTTGTACCCTCGTAATAAACAGATATATAGCCTAATGGCTCTTTTGTTTCAGCATCAGAAACTATGCCGTTTATTTGTTGTGCTTTTAAAGAAAAGCTGATGACTAAGAATGTTAAGAACAAGATTGTTCTTTCTATAGTCTTTATATTGTAGTTCATTAATATCGTAATTGTTGTTTACAAAGCTATCAAATTAATGTTTAAAAACTCAAAAACAGAATAGGGTTTTCTTTAATTAATACTCATTAACCATATAACAAGTAGTTTATACACTAATTTAGAATTTGAGTTATAAAAGATGGCTTCACTTTTTATCGCTGTTTAAAAAACAAATAATCGTGAACTATGTTCGTGAAGTATTGTTTATATAATTGAAATCTATGACTAAAATAGATAAATTTTAAAACTTTAAAAACAGAATTGATATGACTACTAAATTTAAAGGTGAACCAGTAAATCTAATTGGTGAGTTTGTAAAAGTAGGCTCTAAGGCTCCAAACTTTGAGCTTGTAAAATCAGATTTATCCTCTTTGTCGCTTGACTCTCTTAAAGGTAAAAAGGTTCTATTAAATATTTTCCCTAGCTTAGATACTGCTGTTTGTGCTACCTCTGTACGTAAGTTCAACGAGAAAGCTGCTAGTTTAGATAATACAGTTGTTCTAGCTATTTCTAAAGATCTTCCATTTGCTCAGTCTCGTTTCTGTACAACAGAAGGTATCAAGAATGTTATTCCATTGTCAGACTTTAGATATTCAAAGTTTGAAGAATCTTATGGCCTTCGTATGGCTAATGGTCCTTTGGCTGGCCTTTTAGCTCGTGCGGTAGTGGTTATCGGTGAAGATGGTGTTGTGAAATATACAGAGTTGGTTCCCGAAATTACACAAGAACCAGATTATGATAAAGCATTAGCTTCTCTTTAAATAACTTATTATAAGAAAATTAGATACAAAAAAGCAGGTGACAGACCTATATTATTTGTCACCTGCTTTTTTTATGCTTTCTATATTTATTTCTTTTTCTTTAGTGCATGGTAAATAAAGAAGCCCACAACGAACACTCCAATAGCTATAAATACATATCCTATTTCGGAACTATACATTGTTATTTTTTCTAGAAGCTGCTCTTCTGTTTCAATGCCTGGAACTGTCGATAAATAATAACCGATAGCGGCTAATATACCATTCCATAATCCTGCACCTAGAGTAGTGTATAGTAGGAATGTGGAGAGCTTCATGCGAGCTAATCCGGCAGGTATCGAAATGAGTTGTCGAACAGCAGGGATTAGTCTTCCTATGAAGGTTGACATGGCTCCATGTTTGTCAAAATAGACTTCTGCGTTTTGAACTTTTTCTTCATTGATGAGGCACATATGTCCAAATCTGCTATTGGCAAACTTGTATATGATGGGGCGTCCTAAAAATTTTGCTAAATAATAATTGATAAGAGCTCCAATATTTGCTCCTATTGTAGCGAAAATAACAACTAGAAAAATATTTAGCTCATTACTTACTGCTGCTTTATAGGCGGCAGGAGGTACTACTACTTCTGATGGGAATGGTAAAAATGAGCTTTCTATAGCCATCAATAGTGTTATTGTCCAATAGTTTAGGTGTTCTAAGCACCATTGTATAAAAGCAACTGACTCCATAAATAAATAGTATTATTCTTTTAATTTAGCAAAATGTCTTAATAGAATTTTTACCAACTGGTGCTCTTCGTTTTTACTAAGTAGATCACAAATCTCTTTTAAGTTATCACGGTGAAAGCTAATTCCTGCTTTTGATTGCCAATATAAGATGTCTTCATTGTTTCTCTCTAATAGGGCAAGGCATCCATGTTTTAAGTATTGCACAAAGCTGTTGTCGTTTTGCGTTTGAATCATATCTAGAGTGCGATGAGCTAACTCATGGTCACCTATCAAAAAATAGACATTTGCTAGTTTACTGAGTTGTTTTTCTGTTTTTGCCTTTTGTTCGGCTTGTATTAGCAAATCTGAACCTGTAGCGTAATCTTCTCTGTCAAAAGCATCAAAAGCTTTTTCTATGATAGTACAAACTTCATCTTCTACTATTGGAGTGTTTTCACTCTCATTCAATTGAAAATAAAGATTTTGTAAGCTATCAGCAAACTTATTTTGATTTTTGTTGTTACTGTTATTAGTACAATTTGTTAATGGGATATTTGAGCCTTGTTCTGTAATAAGTTTTAAAAAATTATTGGGCTCATTTTCGTTTATTATCCCTTCTTCCTCTGGGTTTTCTAGTCCATCTTCTTTGTGCAGATTCGCATAAGACTGGCTAAGTAGTAAATTAACTAAATCTTTATCTAAGCAGTCCCTATCTAATGCTTCTTGAAACATAGAAATAGCTTGCTGATATAGATTAACTTGTTGAAAGCACTGCCCCTTTAAAATATAAAAGGCACTGAAGTTTTCATCCGTAACTAATCCAAAATCACAAGCTTCTAAACATTTATTATATTCAGATAATTCAAAGAGGGCTCTTGCTAACCCCCACCAGTAAGTATTACAATAAGGATCGGAATCCAGTAATAGGTTATAATTTATAACCGCATTCTGATTTTGGTCTGTTGCCAGAAAATAATCTGCACACGCCAGAATGTATTCTTCGTCCTCATTAAATTCTTTTTTTCCTAGATCGAGCCATTTTTTTACTTCGTCGTAGATTTTATATTCCATGTAGAGATATACTACATCTAAAATAGCATCTATATCTTCTTTTTCTTCAATTAAATCGAGAATCTCTTTGGCTTTTTGTTTCTTATTTTGATTGAGCGCTATATCGGCTCTCACCATAAGAACATAATAGTCTGTTTGATCTGGAATTTGTTTGATTACTTCATCAGCAAACTCTACTTTGTTTTGCTCTAGATACAGATATGCTTCTTCTAGTAAAATCTTCGAACTATGAGGATGTATGTTTATGCCGTCTTTTACTGCTTGTTCTGCTTCATTAAAGAGCTTTAAGCCGGTATAGTAACTGACGATTTCTGCATACTCTTCAGAGTCTAAGTAAAGGCTCTCATCCTTAGCTTTTGAGTCTTCATAATAAGCTAAGGATGGAGGAATCTGTTGGTCGCTCCCTTGAGTAAAGCCTTTTCTATTCATAGAAATATCTTATTTCTTTTTACTTATTTTGCCCCAGGTGTCTTTAAGTCCAACAGTGCGATTGAACACAAGTTTCTCTTTAGTAGAGTCTTTGTCGGGTGTGAAATAACCTATACGTTGGAACTGAAGATAACTTCCTGGTTCAAAGTTTGTAAGGTATTTTTCAACATAGCAATTGTTGAGTACGGTTAAAGAATCAGGGTTCATTAGTTCTCTAAAATCTTTATCTTGTTCTGCTGCTGGATTTTCAACAGAGAATAAACGGTCGTACAGACGTACTTCTGCAGGAAGACAATGTGCACTGCTAAGCCAATGTAATGTTCCTTTCACTTTGCGACTTGCACCTGGCATACCGCTAAGTGTATCAGCATCATAAGTACAATATACCTCAGTTATTTTTCCGTCTTCATCTTTTTTGCAACCTGTACATTCTACAATGTATGCGTTTTTCAGACGAACTTCTTTTCCAGGAGTCATACGGAAGTATTTCTTAGGAGCATCTTCCATAAAGTCATTACGTTCTATCCATAGTTCACGACTAAATTCGATCGTATGTGTTGGAGAATTTGGATCTTCTGGATTGTCGATGCATTCTAGTTCTTCCACTTTTCCCTCAGGATAGTTAGTAATGATTAATTTTACTGGATCCAATACAGCTGAAACACGAGTAGCACGTTTATTTAAGTCTTCTCTAACTGCAGATTCTAGAAGTGAGAAGTCATTAAGTGCTTCGTACTTAGTATATCCAATCATGTTTAAGAAGTTCTTGATGGCCTCGGGTGAATAACCTCTTCTTCTGTAACCACAAATTGTAGGCATACGAGGGTCATCCCATCCGTGAACTAAGTCTTCTTTTACAAGGGTAAGTAGTTTACGTTTGCTCATTACATTATAGGTAAGATTCAAACGGTTAAACTCCATTTGTCTTGGTCTGTAATCACCACCAGCACTTAAAGTAGTGTCTTTCAGTTCGTCAATGAAATAATCATAAAGAGGGCGGTGTACTTCAAACTCTAATGTACAAAGAGAGTGAGTTACTCCTTCAAAATAGTCACTTTGTCCGTGAGCAAAGTCATACATTGGGTATGCTTTCCATTGGTCACCTGTGCGGTGATGATGGTGCTTGATAACACGATATATAATAGGATCACGGAAGTGCATATTTGAATTTGCCATATCTATTTTTGCACGAAGAACCATAGCACCTTCTTCTACCTCTCCACTATTCATTTTGTTGAAAAGCTCTAAGCTTTCTTCAATAGGGCGATTGCGGAATGGACTCTCTGTTCCTGGGGTAGTAGGTGTACCTTTTTGTGCAGCAATTTGTTCTGCAGATTGTTCATCAATATAAGCTTTACCTTGCTTAATGAGCATAATGGCAAAATCCCATAACTGTTGGAAATAGTCTGAAGCATAATAGATATTGTCCCAATGAAAACCTAACCACTCGATGTCTTCTTTTATAGAATCTACGTATTCTACATCTTCTTTGACTGGGTTGGTATCATCAAAACGTAAGTTACATACTCCATTGTATTTTTCAGCCATACTAAAATCTATATTGATAGCTTTAGCATGTCCTATATGTAGGTAACCATTCGGTTCTGGAGGGAAGCGAGTTTGAACTCGTCCATCATTCTTTCCTTCCTTTAAATCATTAACGATAGCTTGCTCAATAAAATTGAGGCTCTTCTTTTCTGTTGCTTCAGTATTATTTTTATCAGTCATGATGTTATAATTATCTCAATTGTATGCAAAAATACTATATTTTTTCCTTTTACAGCTAAAAGAGCAAAGATAAGGTTATTGATTTAATAATTCCTAAGAATTGAATGCTTTATATAGAGGTAGAATGCTTTATTCCCTATGAAATAGAGTCGTGTTCTGCCTAGACTGATTGAGTAGAGTGTAGCAAAGAGATATAAATGGTGCATTAGTGATGGATTTCAGTGCTAGGGTTTGAATCTTGAAATTTGTGTCAAAATGAAAGTCTAAAACTTATTTTAAACCGTGTTTTAGACAAAATTGATAGTAAAGGGTTAAAAAAGTGAGATTAAAAGCACTTTTTTGTACTTAAAAAACAAATAGTTAAGAATTTGTATTATATTTGTTACGCAATAGCGCTTAAGATGATAAGTAGAAGTCTTGGTTCAGAGCTTATTTTGAATGGATTCGCTAAAACATGTTGTATGACATACTAATATGTTTGAACCTTCTTCATTAACCGCTTATCTTTGCAAGCGTTATCCTAAAACAATCTTTTTTACCTTAAAAGAACTAATACCTATTGAAAACTGAAAAATGGGGCTTTGTGAAAAGCCCCATTTTTTAAAAGCATCAATTCCTATTTGATGTCTTTTATAAGATTTATTATAATCTGTGCACCTCTGCATATTAAAAGAATAATTTCCTTTTCTGTCGCCTCTCATTATCCCTTTATGATACGAATATTCCTTTGAATTATTTTATTTAAAATAAGACTACTCTTTTTTTCTGAAATAGCGTTGTGGTCTGGCTTTTGTAATAAATAAGAGAATATTTTGACTGAGTCATGCATCTATCATGACACCGACATGATGATACGATGACACCGACATGTTATCCCTTTGTCTAAGGGATAGTGAATCTGCTATCTTATCTTTTTGGAGTGATAATAATAGGATGAGATGTATAAGATATATTATAAGACAGCGCATTTATTAATATTCAGAATAGAATGTGACTCTAGACTTATCTTCAATCTACTCCTTTTTTCTTATATTTGTTACAATTATAACCGTACCTAATTATATAGAATATAATGGGGAATTAATTTATGAATATTATGTTTTCAGGAATTGTAGAAGAAACTGCTAAAGTGGTTGATATCGTAAAAGAAAAGGAGAATGTTCATTTTACATTAACTTGCTCTTTTGTGAATGAGTTAAAAATAGATCAGAGTATTTCTCACAATGGTGTTTGTCTGACAGTTGTTGATTTAAAAGATGATACTTATACTGTTACTGCAATGCGTGAAACATTGGATCGCTCCAATCTTGGTCTTCTTAAAGTAGGAGATAAAGTAAATGTTGAACGTAGTATGATGATGAATGGACGTTTAGATGGTCATATCGTACAAGGTCACGTAGATCAAACTGCTGTTTGTACAGATATTAGAGATAATGAAGGTAGCTGGTATTTTACTTTCAAATACAAATTTGACCCCGAAATGGCTAAACGTGGCTATTTTACAGTTGATAAAGGTTCGGCTACCGTAAATGGCGTAAGTTTGACAGTGTGTGAGCCTACAGAAGATTCGTTTACAGTGGCTATTATCCCTTACACATACGAATACACAAATTTTCATGCGATAGGAGTGGGTGATGTTGTTAATATAGAGTTTGATATTATTGGCAAATACATTAGTCGCCTGCAAGAACTTACTGCCTAATTTTTCTCCTTATATATAAGTAGTAACAAAAAAGAGTTATGTCATGGATTTTTTAGAACTAGTCCAATCTCGGCAAAGTGATCGTAAATTTGATGCGAGTAAACCTATTGAAGCCGAAAAGCTAGATTATATTCTACAGGCAGCTCATCTTTCACCTTCAGCTTGCAATGCTCAACCTTGGAAGATCATTGTGGTTAGTGATGCCGACTTATGTGAGCAAGTAGGGAAGGCGGCAGCTGGACTAGGAATGAATTCTTTTGCAAAGAATGCTCCCTTACATTTATTAATAGTAGAAGAGTCTGCAAATATAACATCCTTATTGGGTAGCAAAATTAAAGGAAAATATTATCCACTTATGGATATAGGAATATTAGCGTCCCATATTTCATTAGCTGCCGAGTATTTAGGATTGGGTTCTTGTATTATGGGATGGTTTGACGAGAATAAAATAAAAGACTTACTTTCTATTCCATCCAAAAAAAGAGTTTTACTTGATATTGCAATCGGATATTCTTTAGCAGAGAAGAAAAAAAAGAAAAGAAAACCTATAGAATCCATTATTTCGCACAACAAATATTAAAACAAGAATTAATAGAGTAGCAAGCCCGAACATATTGTAGTTCGGGCTTGTTCTTTATATGTACATTTAATACAATATTGTCATTAAAATGTAATAAGATCGTAAAATCCACTTCGTCAGTAAATAGGGGTAATAACTGCCAAAACCACCTAAAAATAGGCATTTAATGACCCAATATCTGTTATTTGTTAGATTTCAACCCTTTTTTTGATAATAATTCCGTCTTAGATATCAAAATATCTTACTATGTTTGAGGTATCGAAAACAGAACGGAGTTATTAATTATTTAAAACAAGCAAAGTATGAAAAGTTTAAGCTTTAGAAAAGAGTTGATAGGAGCACAAGAAGAGTTACTGCGCTTTGCATATAAATTAACCGCTAATCGCGAAGAAGCAAATGATTTATTACAAGAGACTGCTTTAAAGGCTCTAGATAATGAAGATAAATATATTCCTAACACAAACTTTAGAGGATGGATTTATACTATAATGCGTAACATCTTTATTAATAATTATAGAAAGATTGTACGCGAACAAACATTCGTTGATAAAACAGACAATTTATACCACTTGAATCTACCACAAGATTCAGGATTAGAAAGTGCAAGTGGAGCTTATGATTTAAAGCAAATGCACAAAATTGTTAATGCTTTACCAGATGAATATCGAGTTCCTTTTACAATGCATGTATCAGGATTCAAATATAGAGAAATTGCAGAAAAATTAGATTTACCTTTGGGTACAGTAAAAAGTAGAATCTTTTTTACTAGACAAAAGTTACAAGAAGATTTAAAAGATTTCTTATAAGAAAATAGACTTATAAAACATTTTTGGTGAGGTGGTTCAAAAAATTGAACCACCTTTTTTATTGAAATTATTTTAATTATGGAAATAATTCACTAATTTGTTCCCCGTATTAAAAAAACACTCTGAAAACATTTTATTCTGTAATTATAAAGTTATATTTGTGATTATAGATAAAACCTTGAAGTCATTCTAAAAATCTCTATCACTATGAAAAAAGAAATAAAATTCAGTTTAGTTTACAGAGACATGTGGCAATCATCTGGAAAATATCAGCCAAGAGTTGATCAATTAGTACAGATAGCACCATTAATTATTGAAATGGGTTGCTTCAGTCGTGTAGAAACAAATGGGGGAGCATTTGAGCAAGTTAACTTGCTATATGGCGAAAATCCCAATAAGGCGGTAAGAGCTTTTACAAAGCCCTTTAATGACGCAGGTATTCAAACGCACATGCTTGATAGAGGATTAAATGCATTACGTATGTATCCTGTGCCAGCAGACGTACGTAAATTAATGTACAAAGTAAAACACGCACAAGGAGTAGATATCACTCGTATCTTCTGTGGTTTGAATGATGTTCGTAATATCATACCTTCTATTCAGTATGCAAAAGCAGCGGGTATGATACCTCAAGCAACATTGTGTATTACATTCTCTCCTGTACATACAGTAGAGTATTATGCAAATATTGCTGATCAACTTATCGAAGCTGGTGCTCCAGAAATCTGTCTGAAAGATATGGCAGGTGTTGGTCGTCCAGTATTCCTTGGTAAATTAACTAAAGCTATAAAGGATAAACATCCAGAAGTGATTATTCAATATCACGGACACTCAGGACCAGGTTTATCAATGGCTTCTATCCTAGAAGTTTGTCAAAATGGTGCTGACGTTATTGACGTTGCTATTGAACCAATCTCTTGGGGTAAAGTGCACCCAGATGTTATTTCAGTACAAGCTATGTTGAAAGACGCAGGCTTTAAAGTTCCTGAAATCAATATGAGTGCATACATGAAGGCTCGTGCAAAAACACAAGAGTTCATTGATGATTTCTTGGGTTACTTTATGAATCCAGGTAATAAATTAATGTCTTCATTGCTACTTACAAGTGGTCTTCCTGGTGGAATGATGGGATCTATGATGGCAGACTTAGAAGGTGTACACTCAGGTATCAACTTGATGTTGAAGAACCAAGGTAAACCAGAACTAAGCATCGATGATCTATTAGTTAAACTATTTGAAGAAGTTCAATATGTATGGCCTATGGTAGGTTATCCTCCATTAGTAACTCCATTTAGCCAATATGTTAAGAATATTGCATTAATGAATATCTTGACAGAAGTAAGAGGCGAACCTAAGTTCTCTATGATGGATAAACATATCTGGGGTATGATTCTTGGTGAAAGTGGTAAACTTCCAGGAAAACTAGATCCACAGATTATTGCTCTAGCTAAAGAAAAAGGTTACGAGTTTACAGATAAAAATCCTCAAGATAACTATCCTGATGAATTGGATAAGTATCGTAAAGAAATGGATGAAAATGGCTGGGAATACGGAGAAGATGATGAAGAGCTATTTGAATTGGCTATGCACGATAGACAATACCGTGATTATAAGTCAGGTGTGGCTAAAGAACGCTTCTTAACAGACTTAGCTAAAGCTAAAGAAGAGTCAATGGCAGAAAAAGGATATACTGCTGAAGATATTCTTGCTATTAAGAGAGCCAAATACGAACCTGTAACTTCAGAGGTTAAGGGTCAAGTTATTTGGGAAATAGATGTAGATTCTCCTTCAATGGCTCCTGCTGTAGGTAAACACTTTAGTCCAGATGATATCTTCTGCTATATCACTACTAGCTGGGGTGAACATACACCTGTTAAAGCCAACTTTGATGGTAAAATTATTGAAGTTATAGCTAAACAAGGTGATAAGATAAATAAAGGTGAACCTTTAGCTTATATCGAACGTACAAAAGAATAAGTAAATACCTTACAAATAAAAAAGAGTGGAATTGAAAAATTCCACTCTTTTTTTATGCTTTAATAAGTTTCAGTATTAATATCCTGCTTCAGCATTAGCTTTGTTAATCATAGCTTCACTAGCATACATATATATATCTACTACACGGTTTTGAGCAGGCAATAGAGCTTCATCATATTGAGTATAACCCACACCTTGTACAGATTTAAACTGATAATCGTTTACTCCTTGAGATTGTAAGAAGCTCTTAACAGATTGTGCACGTCTATTGGATACAGTCATGTTTGCATCATAAGTACCTACTTTATCTGTTTTACCAAATACAGCAATGTCAATAGTAGGGTCTTGTCTTAAGATGTCTGCAAACTGGCTTAATGAGCTTCTTGACGCTGGACTAAGAGTAGAAGAGTTGAAATCGAAAAGAATACCAGAGTCAAAAGTAACCTTAACAGCAGCTAAGCCGTTAGTATCTTGTACTTTTTCAACTTGGGCTCCTTCGATTGCTGCAGCTTCAGCAGCTTTCTTATCCATTTTCTTACCAATGATAGCACCAGTACCACCACCAACAGCAGTTCCAATAGCTGCACCAATAACGGCACCTTTACCTTTACCTGCAATACCACCAATAATAGCACCTAACGCAGCACCTGATCCTGCACCAATAGCTCCACCTTTAGCTGTGTTTGATTGCATTGAAGCACAGCTTGCAAATAGAATTGCAAATGATAGGAAAAGAGCTGAAAATTTAAATTTATTCATAAGTCAATTAATTTTAGTCTCTAACAATAGATCCTTTCTTCAATTACTAAAACGATTAATGGATGTGTTTTGTTCTAGATAACTTTTAATATTTTGTTTAAAGTTATTACTATTCGAGAGTATATCCTTTGCTATCCTTACCCAACACTTTGTTTTTGATTGATACAAACCAAAGAGTAAGAAATGTTCCTTTACAAATACTTGTAATACTTACTGCCCACCATATTCCTTCTACGCCCAGAGCAATGCCACCTATGGCAATGCTACCAGTCAAAATTAAGGCTAACGGTATTCTAGAGTAATTAAAGAATATACTGATGATTGCTGGTGGAGTAGTTCTTCCTATGCCGTAGAATACTCCTTGGCTAGTTATCTCGAGTGTCATAAAGAGCTGTGATAGCCCCGATATTTGCAAATAGAGTCCTCCTGCCTTGAAAGCTTCGGGCTCATGGGGTACAAATAGGGAGAATACCTCGCTACCAAAAAATACAAATAGCAGAGTACATAGAGAACCAAATACCGCAGTCATTTTGAGGGTGACATGCCATGCTTTTATTACTCGATCATACTTTCCCGCAGCATAGTTTTGGGCTATAAAAGTACCCAATGCTGTAGAGAATCCTTGGGCAGTATTCCACGTAATCCCTTCAATGAGAGCACCTGTGGTAAGAGTCATAACTCCAATATGACCTCCGTATTCAGACGCTAAGCGAGATAAGAATAAGTTTACAAAAGCAAATAGTAAATTAAAGAGAGCAACAGGAGAGCCTAGTTTAAGAATTCGTTTTGTGTACTTCTTTTTTAATCGAGTAAAGAATGCAAAACCTCCTAATATTGGGTTCTTATATTTTATATTGTAGAAAAAGATTAAGAGTACAATAGCTTGTGAAATGATCGTAGCATAACCAGCACCGTCTGTACCTAGGTTAAAGGTAAATATGAATATAGGGTCCAATACCATATTGAAGACAAGCCCTGTTCCACTAATATAGAAAGGTATAGTACTTCTTCCTACCGAATTGTACATACCAGTAAAAGCAGATGTTAAAAAGATAAGTGGAAAGCCTAGGGATATGATTCTTAAATATGAAACGGCATTATTGGCGATTTCCCCTCCAGCTACATCATGTCCATCTAGTTTGAATATATCAATGATGGGGTGAGCAAAAACGATGAATATAAGTCCCCAAATGATGGATATAATAAGTGAAATTGTAAAGTTATGTGATGCAAAGCTACGTGCATCTTCTTCATTTTGTGCTCCAACAGATTGTGCAATACTAACTTCAGACCCAATTTTACCTAGGAGAGAAAGAGCTGTAGTCATCCATACAAAAATACCTACAGAACCTACAACAGTTGCAGCTTCACTACCTAAACGTCCTACCCATGCCATATCGGTTAAGCTGTAGGCCATTTGGATAAAAGATGTAGCCATAATTGGCATAGCTAGTTTAAACAACTGGCTATAGATAGGTCCCTGTGTAAGATTTTTAGTTCCTTTCATTTTTACCTTATAAAAAGAGTTTGTTTTATTTAGTATTAATCCTTAATAATAGCGCTTATAAAGGATAATTATATTTTTCCTACTGTAGATAGTTTCCTATACAATGGTAGTGACAATTGATTTCCTATTTGAAAGATCGATAAATAGATGTCTTTAGTCTTATAAAAAGCATTATAAATATTGATTTTACAAGGGCTTTCTTTAAGCGCACGCAAAGGTAGATATTATTAAAATAATTGCAAAACTAAGGAGATAAAAAGAGTATACTTCTTTCTATGGCTTAATTAGAAACAGAGTTTATCTGGTGTATTAATACGAATATTATTGGGCATTCTTTGTTTTTAATGTGTATGTTTGTAGTAACACTATTAGGGGTGCTGTCTATAATGATAGCTGAGATTACACCCTGAAACCTGATATGTTGTAATTGACATCGGAGGGAAATGGTTCATTTTATTTAAAGGATTAAAAGCCGTTTCGTTCATTCTTATACGAAATGGCATTTTTTGTTTTATACACTTCTCTTCTCTAGTTTAAAAGCAATGATATTAGGTCGAATGAATTTATATCGACTGTAAAATGAATGCATTAAAATCAATTTTAAAAGATATTGAGTTAATCAAAGCTCAATCCCCACTCATCCATAATATTACCAATTTTGTGGTAATGAATAATACAGCTAATGCTTTATTGGCTCTTGGAGCTTCACCCGTCATGGCACACGCATCCGAAGAGGTTGAAGAGATGACTAGTATTGCTTCTGCATTAGTGTTAAATATCGGAACCTTGAGTCCTACATGGATAGATTCTATGAAAATAGCAGGACGGACAGCTTCCTCCAAAAACATACCTATCATCCTTGATCCCGTAGGGGCGGGTGCGACTAGTTATCGTTCACGAATTTGTAGGGAGTTGATTCAAGATTGTAACCCTACTGTGATTAGAGGAAATGCTTCTGAAATCATGTCTTTAGTAGATGAAGAGATTCAAACTAAGGGGGTAGATAGCACCTCTTCGTCGCTTCATGCTGTGGAGTATGCGAAGGTTTTGGCTCAAAAGACAGGTGCAATTGTATCGATCAGTGGTGAGATAGATTATATCACAGACGGTACTCGTGTGAATGAAGTGAGAGGAGGTTCTCCTCTTATGCCTAGAGTTACGGGTATGGGATGTACTGCAACAGCGTTAACTGCGGCATTCTTAGCTGTCAATAAAAACGCATTAGAAGCTGCTACTCATGCTATGGAATTAATGAGTTGGGTGGGTGAGAAGGCTGCTAAACAAGCAAAAGGTCCTGGAACTATGCAACTTTTCTTCTTGGATGAATTATACCAGGTAGCAACTGGGGAGGTGCAAGCATGAAAAAGAGTTTAGATTTATCACTTTATCTAGTAACAGATCCTCAAGTAGCAGAAGGTAATTCTTTTTTGGAGGTAATAGAAAATGCTGTAAAAGGCGGGGTAACACTAGTCCAGCTTCGTGAAAAAGATTGTTCTTCAAGAGAATTTTATGATAAAGCTCTAGCAATCAAACATCTTCTATCCTCCTATGACGTGCCTTTGATTATTAATGATCGGCTAGATATAGCTTTGGCTGTCGATGCAGATGGCTTACATATTGGTCAAGAAGATATTCCTTATGATGTTGCTCGAAAGATCTTAGGTCCCGATAAAATAATCGGCTTATCTG
Source organism: Bacteroides coprosuis (assembly GCF_020741705.1). Taxonomy (NCBI): domain Bacteria; kingdom Pseudomonadati; phylum Bacteroidota; class Bacteroidia; order Bacteroidales; family Bacteroidaceae; genus Bacteroides; species Bacteroides coprosuis. The sequence continues at coordinate 8,588 of NZ_DYYK01000030.1, read as the reverse complement.
TAGAAAATAAAACCGATGCTCTGCGGGCGAATAAGCTTGATATTGATTATATCGGTATTTCCCCCGTTTTTTCTACACCAACCAAAATAGATACTGCACCAGCTTTAGGATTAGAGGGCTCAAGGCTGATTAATAGCATATCCAAACATCCTAGTGTAGGTATTGGTGGCATTCATCTTCAGAATGCAGCATCTATTATAGCCTCTGGTTCTGATGGAATCTCAGTAGTTTCTGCTATTATGATGGCAAAAGATCCTTTTCGGGCTGCTCAAGAATTAAAACAAATTATTTTAAAAGCAAAAGACTATGAATAAGAAAACATATAAAAGAGTATTATCTATTGCAGGAAGTGATCCTAGTGGTGGAGCGGGAATACAAGCCGATTTAAAAGCTTTTTCAGCTTGTGGTTGCTATGGTACAACAGCTATTGTGGCAGTGGTAGATGAAAACACAGTGGGAGTAACTGGTGTTCATCCTATACCTGTAGAATTTGTAAAAGGGCAGATAACTTCTGTTTTAGATGATATAGGTGCTGATGCTATCAAAATAGGTATGTTGCACTCTTCAGAATTAATACGAGGAATCAAAGAAACACTCGATAAATATCAGATTAAGGATATTGTTCTAGATCCTGTAATGGTAGCTACCTCTGGAGATCCTCTTTTACAAGAAGAGGCCATTCAAACCTTGAAAGAGGTATTGATACCTCATGTAAGAATACTGACTCCTAATATTCCCGAAGCAGAGATATTGCTCGAACGCAAAATAAAGCATCAAGAAGAACTACCTGCTTTAGCTACTGAACTAGGTAAAAAGTATGGTGTGTCTGTTTTACTCAAAGCAGGGCATCTTACGGATGATGTTTTAATTGATATCTTTTATAATGTAGAGTCTGATGAAATAGTAGAACTAAAGTCAGATAGGGTATATACCTCAAATACGCATGGTACAGGCTGTACATTTTCTTCGGCAGTGGCAGCGTACTTAGCACACGATTTGCCTATGAATGAAGCGGTAAAAAAGGCAAAAGAGTATATGGTGAATGCGATAGAAAAAGGGGCTCATTATGAAATAGGTAAAGGACATGGTCCTGTTCATCATTTCTGGGATTTTTGGGAGTAAAAGCCCTACTATCACTTTATAAAGCCAAGTTAAAATATATAGCGTTAATACCTATCTCGGGGTATTAACGCTTTTTTTATCCCTAATAGTAAGTATATAATACGTAAAAAATAGCGAATTATAGCGATTGATAGGTCCTGTTTTTTGTGAGAAATTTGCATCGCAATAAAACAATAAATAAAATGGACTTAAGAAAATTACACTTATTATTACTCTCATTATGCTTATCAATTGGTGCTTTGGCAGAGACTGCGAAGCCGATTAGAATGATTGAAGGTATTGTTAAAGATACAGAAGGAAATCCTCTTCCTGCTGCAACTGTTTATATTGAAGGTACGACAACTGGTACAGCAACTAATGGGGAAGGTTTTTATAGATTGAAAATTCATGCCTTTAAGGAATCCAATATTACTGCTAAATTCCTGGGATATGAGAGTCTAACAATTAAAGTTAGTCCTCAAGTAGATCCTAAAAAGGTAGATTTTATATTAAAAGAAGAAAGCAACAGTCTACAAGAAGTTGAGGTTTTTGGAGTGCGTGATAAACAGCCCGATAAGTTGGATATGATTACTCGTATGCCTCTTCGTCCTAGTGAGCAGATTCAAAGTATTTCTGTAATATCCAATCGCTTGATTGAAGAGCAAGGATCTCAAACACTAACAGATGCTGTACAAAATGTTGTAGGAGTAAATCAGTTTGCAAACTTTGGGGGTGTTCAAGAAAGCTTGTCTGCCCGTGGTTATAGAGGTTTGCCCATCCTCAAAAATGGGGTTCGTGTACAGTCCGATTTTAGAGGTGGTGGCTTCTTGATGGATATGCAGGGTATAGAAAGTATTCAAGTTCTAAAAGGATCTGCTGCTGTAACTCAGGGTATTGGAAATGACTTGGGTAGTGCAGGAGGTGTAGTGAATTTGGCTACTAAAACTCCTAAATTTGTTTCCAGAGGTAATATCAATCTTCGTGGGGGTAGCTGGGGTTTAATCCGTCCCACATTTGATGTAGAAACAACTCTTAATGCCAAGAAAAATATGGCGGTACGGTTGAATGGAGCCTTTGAACGAGCAGATAATTATCGCAAACACGTGGAGAAAGATCGTATCTATGTCAATCCATCTTTAGCATGGAAAGCAAATGATAAAATGACTTTTGTAGCAGAATTCGATTATATGCACGATTCTCGTACTCCCGATAAAGGAACTGTAAACTTAGCAGCCGATAGTGTTTATGCTTTGTATGAATTACCTCATGATAAGTTTTTAGGTTTTAAGACAGATAGAAACATCTCCAACAACTTTACTTATGGATTGCGTGGAGAGTATCAAATCAATGATTTGTTTTCATTAAGAGCTGCATATATAGGTTCTAGTTTATCTACTGATAATTTGGGCGCTTCCAATCGTGTTTATAAAAGAGGAGCAGAAGGCTATAATATGCAACAAAGAAGTTTAGGACGTTCTGAGCGAGATGACAAAAACTCTACCTTACAAATAGACTTCATTGGTAAAGATGTATATACGGGTTTCATCAAACATACATTTCAAGTAGGGGTAGATTATCGTACTACCGATTTAACAACAACCTCTTATAACCCAGTACAAGTAGATGTTATAGATGTTTTAAAGGATGTAACCAACGAACTTCCAGGTAATATTCAAAAGCTTGAAGTCAATAAAGTACAGAAATCAAAAGAGTATGCGTATGGTTTGTTAGCACAAAATGTAATGTCTTTTACAGACTATCTAAAAGCAACTGTAGGTGTGAGATATAGCTATAATACAAGTACTGAGGAAGGTAGTTCTACCACTACTACTGGTGATGCTTGGAATCCTGTGTTTGGTATTATTATATCGCCAATTAAACAATTAAATATTTTTGGTTCATATACAACTACAACTAGTTTACGTTCTGCAGCCAATAAAATGAAAGATGGTTCTTTGGTAGGTTCATCTCGGTCTGATCAGTTTGAGGTAGGCATTAAATCGGATTGGTTTGATAATCGTCTTCGCTTCAACCTAACTTATTTCAATATTATGAATAAGAATTTGGCTTATCAACTTTATGATGAGGCTGATGCTGCTACGGGCTTATATGCTAAGGCAGGAGATTTACGTCGCCAAGGTATTGAAGCTGAGTTGTTGGGTAGATTATTACCTAATCTAGAAGTTATCCTAGGCTATTCTTATCTAAAAGCAGAATACAGAAATAGTCCTGCCTATCACGAAGGCTCTGCACCTATCAATACCCCTAGTAATACTGCCAATGCGTGGGTTTATTACACCTTTAATAGAGGAGCTTTGAATGGTTTATCTATGGGGATAGGTACTTACTATGTAGGAAAACGTCCCGTTAATGATTATAGTTATAAGGTAACTCATGCCAATTCTACCCCAAATGTAAAACCTTTTGATATGCCTTCTTATACAACAGTAAATGCTCAATTAGCTTATTCTGTAAAGAAGGTAAAGATGCAAGTGTTCTTTAATAATATATGGGATAAGCTGGGATATACCTCATACTATAGAGGAGGATATATTAATCCAATTGATCCTTTTAATGTTTCAGCATCTATCGGATATACATTTTAGACTATGAGGAAGTTCTTGAAAAAGCTACACCTAGTTTTAGCTCTACCTACGGGGCTGATTATCTCTATTATTTGTCTGACGGGGGCATTGATGAGTATTGATGAATACGTTCGTCCGATATGGTCTATGTGGCCTGAAATTTATAAGACACTTATGTTTTTGCATCGCTGGTTACTCGATCCCACTAAAGCGGTAGGTAAATTAGTGGTGGGTATTTGTACTGTATTCTTTATTGTCATTCTGCTATCGGGATTATTTATATGGTTGCCTAAAAAGTGGAGTAAAGTAAAAAATAATCTTCAGGTAAAATATAAAGCTGGTTTTGCTAGAAAAGTTCTCGATTTACATAGGGTATGGGGTATTTACTGCATGCTTATGTTGTTGCTATTGTGCTTCACTGGTTTGATGTGGTCATTCGAGGGATATCGTAAAACGGTATTTAATATGGTTACAGTTGATCGAGTTCCCGATCGAGTAGCGATTGTTGAAAGAAAAAATAGAGAAACTGGTGAAATAATACGTATCGACTTCAATGAAAAAGAAAATAGCTCTAAGGTTATGCGTTGGGCCTATTTACTTCATACCGGTAGGTGGGGAGGTTGGTTTGGTCCGTTACTAACGGGTACGGCTGCATTAATGGGTGCGACACTACCTATAACAGGTTATATTTTATTTATAAGAAGAATAAGACGCCAAAAGCGGAGTAAAAAGTAATCTATACTTTTGTTCCATATTGTTTTATGTATATGTTTTAGAAAGGGCTTATCAAACAGTTTTTGATAAGCCCTTTCTTGTATTCTGCCTATTCTTTTGACACCGATATGTCATCATCATGTCGGTGTCATCGTATCATCATGTCGGTGTCATGATGAAATGATGACTCTATACAAAAGATGTATTTGGGTTGCCTTCAAGTGTGTATAACACTCTATTTTAAAGAAAAATAGCTTATCTAATGATGATTTAGATAAGCTATTGATATACTCAATTTAAAATAAGTTTTTACTTCATTTCTGTAAGAATTTGAATAATTCTTTCTGCCGTTCTGCCGTCCCATCTTTCTGGGAGAGTTCCTTCTTTCCAATCTCCTTTTTGAAGTTTGATAAGAGCTTCTTGAAGTAGTTGAGGGTCTTCCTCTACCAACTCATTAGTCCCTATTTTCCATGTTTCAGGATGCTCTGCATAATTACTTAAAGTCATACAAGGAACACCTAAGAATGTGGCTTCTTCTGCTACATTTCCTGAGTCAGTGATGATAGCCTTAGCTCTATCTACAAGAAAAGCAAAGTTGAGATAGGTTTGGGAGGGCATAATATGGAAGTCAGGGCAGTCAAGCTCTAAGTCTATTATTGCTTTTTCAACATAAGGGCGAACTGGAGCTACAATAGGTAACCCATTCCTATTCTCAATAATAGTCTCTATTAATTTTCTGAAGTTAGCTTTATTTTCAATAATAGAATGTTTATTGATAGTAAGTAGAAGATAATTCTTTTCTTTAAGTCCTAACACATTAAACCAAGCAGGTTGAAGTAGTCTATTCCTATTATAGCGTATAGAGTCGATCAGAATATTACCCACATGGAATACCTTAGTATTGGAAGTACCTGTTTGAGTTAGATTTTTGTTAGCATCAGAGCCTGCTGTGAAGTGATAATCAGATAATCCATCTGTAATGACACGGTTCATTTCTTTCGGCATATTGATGTCGAAAGAGCGTGTTCCTGCCACAAGGTGGGCTACTTGCAAACCTCTTTTCTTAGCAATAATACAACAGCTCATTGTTGCGGTAAGGTCATCAACAACAAGAACCACCTGAGCAGGGTTTTGTGCTAATTCTTTATCAAAAGCAATCATAATGCCTGCTGCAAGTTCTGCAAATTGGGTGTTATTTACATTTAAGTACGCATCGGGTCCATTAATTCCTAAATCGGCAAACAAGGAGGCGTCCAGAGCAGGATCATCTTCACTTCCTGTGTAAACAAGGCGATAGCTTATTTTTTTACCTTCTTCTTTGTTCTTATCTATAGCTCTAATGATGGGAGCTATTTTCATGAAATTGGGACGTGCACCTGCAACAATTGTTATTTTCATTTCATAATCTTTTTTACAAAACAAAGATAATTCTACTAATTGATAGTTTATTGTTTTGTCATTATATTTTTAATATAAATAGAAATTCTCATTCTATTCTATATAAACACGATTATTTAGAAACTGTTTTGTTACATCTGCACTTCATCTCGTATTTGGAGCAAAATAATTGCAGTTTGTTTAACTCTTGCGAAGAAGAGTTTGCTAGTATAAAAAAAGCGTTGCAACTACTGGTTACAACGCTCCCTATTTATCATCTACTTAGAATCTTCTTTTTGGTTACTGATATAATCCCCAAGGAATGAAATAGATTCTCTATTTACACCAATTACATCAAAACTTACACTTCCATTGGAAAAGATAGTTATGATATAGCGATAATAATCATCACTACTATCTGCTTTTAGAGTAAGACTAATGCGGTTATCTTTTACTTTATCTATTTTATATGATTTCAATTTCGCATCAAAAGTGAGTCCATCTCCACCACCATAAGCAATATTAGTAGCCCTACCATAATAGGGTAGATAAGAGTATAATGAATCATTTCTCACTTCAATAGAATAAATAGACGAGGGATGAATAGTTCTTCCTCTAAAAGGAGTAGCTTGAGTCACTTCAACTTTAAAGCTTTTATTCTCGGTTACTTCTGTCTGAATCTGATTCCACAATTCTTCTTTTGATTTTTTTTCATCTTGTGCAAATCCTTCTATGCAAAAAAGAGTTGCTATTAGAAATACAATGTACTTTTTCATACGAGTCTTGATATTTGTTTGAATATAAATGATACAATATATATAAATATCGTTCGAGTGAATTCTATGTTTATTTTCTCTGACTAAAGAAGTGGTATTAAAGTGAAGTGTTACACCTATATAACACAAAAGGACCATGAATTGATCATGATCCTTTTATTCTAAGTCTATTATTGTGATAGAATTTTATCTAAATAAGTTTTTGAACTTATTGAATAACTTCTCTTTTACGTCTTTGGATGGAGTTATATTTTCTGATTTCTTTAAAGCTTCAATGTTTTTCTTATCTTCCTTACTTAGGGTTTCAGGAACGTATACACTAACATTTACTAGTAAATCACCTGTGCCTCTACCATATCCACTTATGCTTGGAAGACCTTTGCCTCGAAGTCTTAAAATCTTTCCTGGTTGAGTTCCTGGTTCTACTTTAACCTTGGCTTTGCCGTCTATAGTGGGAACTTCAACTGTTCCACCGAGTGCTGCAGAAGGAAAATCTAATAAAAGATTATAGATAACATCGTTTCCATCTCTGATTAATTCATCATGAGGAACTTCTGAAACTAGAATGATAAGATCTCCGGGTACACCATTGTGTTTCCCAGCATTACCTTTTCCTCCCATAGAAAGTTGCATACCATCCATTACACCAGCAGGTATTTTTACAGTAACAACTTCTTCGCCATACATAATTCCTTCACCAGAGCAATGGGTACATTTATTCTTAATGATTTTACCTTCACCATGGCAAGTAGGGCAGGTAGTGCGAGATTGCATAGTACCTAATATGGTTTGTTGAGTGCGTGTAACAGAACCCGTACCATGACAAGTACTACAAGTTTCTGTTCCACTATTGCCTTCAGCTCCCGTACCATGACAATACGAACAAGGTATATATTTCTTTATCTTGAACTTCTTTTCAGCTCCAGTTGCAATTTCTTGTAAGGTAAGTTTTGCTTTTACTCTTAAGTCGGAACCTCTAAACTTGCGAGTCTGAGCTCCGCCATCAGAGCCAAATCCACCAAAGCCTCCGAAACCTCCAAAACCTCCGCCTCCACGGCCACCAAAGATATCGCCAAACATGGAGAATATGTCATCCATAGACATACCTTGGCCACCAAATCCTTCAAAGCCACCACCAGCAGCTCCACCCATACCTGCATGCCCAAATTGATCGTAGCGTGCACGTTTGTCGGGATTGCTTAGTACTTCATAAGCCTCAGCAGCTTCCTTAAATTTGTTTTCAGCTTCCTTGTCACCTGGATTTTTGTCAGGGTGATACTGAATTGCTTTCTTACGATAAGCTTTTTTTATTTCGTCTGCTGTAGCGTCTTTATTTACGCCAAGTACTTCGTAAAAATCTCTTTTTTCCATACCAATTTCCTCTTAATTATTCTCCAACTACAACTTTTGAGTGACGAATCACTTTGTCGTTGAGCATATAACCCGTTTGTACACAGTCTAAGATCTTTCCCTTTAATTCTTTAGATGGAGCAGGAATAACAGCTATCGCTTCATGATAGTCTGTATCTAGAGGCATTTCTTTGGTTTCAATCATTTTAACTCCGTTCTTTTCTAGAGTTTTCATTAATTTATCATAAATAAGATCAACACCCGTTTTTACTGCCGATACGTCAGTTGCAGTCTCCATTGTCTGGATAGCTCTTTCAAAATCGTCAATTACAGGTAAGATGCTTGATATGCTTTTTTCTCCACCATTAAGAATAAGCTCTGCTTTTTCTTTGAGTGTACGCTTTCTATAGTTATCAAATTCAGCAGATAAACGTAAGTATTTATCTTTTTGGTCTTCAATAACTTCTTGTAGCTTTTCAATAGTTTTTTGAAAATCATCCTCTGCATTTGCTTCTATATCTTCATCAGAATTAGTTTCTTCCTTCTGATTTGTTTTAGTTGCATTTGCTTCATCTTGTAGAATGTCTTCTTTATTCAACTCTTCATTCGTGTCTCCACAAGCTGAGGTATTTTTATTCTTATTCATATCTTGGGCTATTATTTATATTCTTAATTTATTCTTATT
>NZ_DYYK01000029.1:0-16189 GCF_020741705.1 Bacteroides coprosuis | reverse complement strand
CTAATCTCTTCCTATGAAACTGCTTAATTCCAACCCCACCTCAAAAACGGAGTGCTTATCTAGATAAAAAGAATATACTTTATTTACTTAAAAAAAGGTTGGGATATTATTTAGGTGTTGACTATTTATATTGTAATTTAGTAGTTGCTAGATTGATTTTAGGTTAAAAATATACCTAATCAAGTAGAAGATTTACCCTAACAAGAGAGTTCTAAAGCGTATTATATTAGAATTAAATACCTTCGGTAGGGATATTGTTTTCTGAGTAATTTAGGAAACAAGAAGAATCCTTTAAATTACATTTTGCACAAAATTTATGATAAAGTTAAAGCTACCTTATGCCTATTTAGTAATGGCACTTATCTGCATAATCGGAATCTCTCACTCTGAAGGGATTCATGCTGCCAACAAAACATCCGATCTTGTTTCCTTTGTAGATATTTCTGACAATATTCCATCGAAGGAGATTCAGAATATCTATCAAGATAGAGAAGGTTATATGTGGTTTGCTACTTACAATGGATTAGTTCGCTACGATGGCTTTTCCTACTTGAATACAAAGCTAGGTTATTCGGCAGAAAAGGGAGCAATCAATAATATGGTGAATTATGTAGTAGAAGATTTTAATTCTACTTTGTGGGTGGGTACGAATGCAGGGTTGGTGCTGCTCGATAAGGTATCGGGAAAGACAACCGATATGAAGCATCCTTTACTGGATAATGTGATTGTAGAAGGAGGTATTATTGTTACCAAAAACAATGAAGTATGGATCGGGTCCAACAAAGGACTACTATACATTTCTCCCGATAGAAAGAAAGTGGTCAATGCCGTAGCTGGTGATGATATCAAAAGTATCTGTCTAGATAGACAAGAAAACATCTGGGTGGGTACTTGGAATAAAGAGCTATAGAAGTATCATGTCAGCTCTAAAACACTACATCAGGTTCATCTTCCCAATTTTGATTCTTATGCTAACACCATCTATCAAGATTCCTCTGAAAACATCTGGGTAGGTACTGCAGGAGATGGTTTGTATAAAATTATTAACCCTAACGACTCTGCCAAAACAGCTATTCGTCATTACAAAAATAGAGAGAACGACTTAAATTCACTTTTAGATGATGTTGTTTATTCGTTGTACGAAGATAAAGAATCGGGTAATTTATGGATTGGATCTCGTAAGGGATTGAGTTTGTTGAATATGGATAGTGATCAAGATCAGTTCCAAAACTATTTTCCCGATGAGAGTAAAAAACATAGTTTGCCCTTTAGTGAAGTGAGTAGTATAACCTCTTCTCGTGATGGTGTAATATGGATAGGTATGTATGGAGGGGGAGTATCTAAAGTGATTCCCACTAAACCTTATTTTAAAACGATCTCTCTGGATAAGGTGATGCGTCAATTTAATACTCGCTCAGTACAAAGCATTTATTATGATGACCTCCGTATATTATGGATTGGGATTAAGGGCTTTGGCTTTATTGCTTATGATATTGTTACAGGTTCTTATAAGCATTATAGCGAACTCAAAGAGTTTGCAGATTTGCCAAAGGGCATTACTTCTATCCGTGCTATTGTTGCTCGTAGAGAGCAAGATGAGATCTGTTTTGCTACCAATGAAGACGGAGTATGGGTGCTAAATACGAAGACGGGAAAAGTAACCCAACTCAACTCTCACACTATCCCAAGCTTTACCGATAACAGAGTTTCTTGTTTGCTAGAAGATAGAGAGGGAGGCTTGTGGATAGGTACCCGACAAGGTTTGGGCGTGGTAGAAAAAAGAGGAGTTTATACCCCTCTAGATGATATTGTGTACAATGCTAATGCCGTTGGCAAACTAGGTCAGATACTGAGCTTAGCTCAAGATAAAGATGGTGCAATATGGGGCGTTAATAATGGTAGTGGAGTCTTTTGTATCAAAGACAGTGGCAAAGGGAAAGAGCTTTCTTTTTATACTCTTCAACGAAAGAATGGTCTGATCGATAATGTATTAACGATTTGTGTAGATCATAGTAATCGCTTGTGGGCAGGTAGTGATGGAGGCGGTTTGTATCTGCTCAATCGAAATAAAAATAGCTTTGAACCCTATGCTGAAGAGCACAAGTATATCGGTCAGATTGTTACCAATATCATTGAGGATGATGTGGAACACTTGTGGGTAACGACCAATACTGGATTAATAGAATTGAGTATCCCCGACAATAATAATTTGGATAAGATATTGCACTTTACAAAATCGGATGGCTTGCAAGATAACTTCTTTAACTTGAATGCTTCATTTAAATCGGATAAGGGTATCTTGTTTTTTGGAGGTAATAACGGATTAAATTACATTAAGCCCAATGAACGACAAGCTAGTAAGAACTTCTATCCGATTATGCTGACAGACTTGAAGATCTTTAATCAGTCTTTTCGCGAATTACCTAAGTCGGAGAGGGAGGCTATTACCTCTCAATCACTAGATCACTCTAATGTCATTACGTTATCTCATGATAAAAACAACTTTACCTTAGAATTTGCTGTACTCAACTACGCCGACCCGAGTCAAAACTTGCTGGCGTATAAGCTTGAGGGATACGATCACAATTGGATATATACCGATTATCAAAAATCTTTTGCACACTATAGTAACTTGAGAAGTGGTACGTATAAACTGTATATGCAAGGTACCAATGTGAGTGGAGAGTGGTTTGATGCAGAGAATAGTGTTACTATAAAAGTTCTTCCTCCCTTCTGGTTATCTACTAAGGCTTATGTACTATATACATTAACTTTATTCTTAATTATAGTCTTAATTATTAGAGCAGTACGCAACCGTTCTAAACTAAAGCATCAATTAAAGATGATTGAGTTGCGTAAGCAAAAAACCGATGAGGTAAACCACAATAAGCTTCAGTTCTTTACGAATATTACGCATGAGCTGATGACTCCTTTAACTATTATATCTGCTTCACTAGCCGATATTAAAAGCACCACAAAGGAGGAAAATCTTGCGATACAAAGTATTAAAACTAATGTTCTAAGATTAATTCGTTTGATACAGCAGATTCTTGAGTTTAGAAAAGTGGGAGGAGGTAAGGCTCATCTTTGTGTGACTCAGGGAGATCTGGACTTGTTTATAAGAAACAGTATTGCATCCTTCCGTCCGCTTATTAAGTCGAAAAATCTAACGATTACGTTTGAGTCGAATATGGACGAGGGTACTTTGGTGTATTTTGACCCCGACAAGGTGGATAAAATTATGATAACCTGCTTTCCAATGCGACTAAGTACAATAGTGAGAATGGCTCTATTACCGTAAAGCTCAATTACAATACTTTGGCTCATCAGGTTGTCATTTCTGTGATTGATACGGGTGAGGGTATTGAAGAAAACTTGCTACCTACCTTGTTTCAACACTTTTACGAAGGAAAATATAGAAGCTACAATACCATAGGTACAGGTATCGGATTGGCTCTAACCAAAGATTTAGTAACCCTACATAAGGGGGAAATCAAGGTGGAAAGTAAAGTGGGAGTTGGTTCCACCTTTACGGTTGTGCTTCCTTCTAATAAAGACTCTTACGATCCTTATCAGATAGATGAATCTATTACGATACGTAAAAATGCGGTTATTGATGCTTTAGTAGATGAGGGGGAAGAGCTTCCTTCTTCAGAGGTGAAGTTTGATGAAACCAGACATCTTTTATTGGTAGAAGACAACTTAGAGTTGCTCTATGCCATGAATCGTATCTTCTCTTCCAAATACAATGTGTTTACAGCCACTAATGGGGCTGAGGCAATTGATATATTGAAGGAAAAAGAGATTCATATTATTATATCTGATATTATGATGCCCGAGATAGATGGTCTATCCTTGTGCCAATATACCAAGTCGCATTTAGAATATAGCCATATCCCTGTTATCTTGCTTACTGCTAAGCAAACTGAAGAAGATATGATTGAGGGATATAAATATGGTGCGGATAGCTACTTTGCAAAACCACCTAGTTTCCCATTGCTTTATGCACGTGTAGATAATTTGCTTGAGAAAGCTGAACGTGTTAAGGTGGATTTCCGTAAGCAATTGGTGTTTGATAGTAAAGAACTTGATTATAACTCTATTGATCAAGACTTCTTGCAACAGGCAGTAGATACTGTAAACAAATACTTGAGTGATGCCGATTTTGACTTAACTAAGTTTGTGAGCGAGATGTTCACTTCTCGTACAACCCTTAATGATAAATTAAAATCATTGACAGGATTGACGCCCATAGCCTTCATTAATCACATTCGTTTGAATGCTGCCCGGCTAGCTATGGAGAAGAATCCAGATGTACAGATTGCTGAAGTAGCATTTAGTGTAGGTTTTAATGATCCTCGTTATTTTAGTACTGCTTTTAAGAAGAAATATGGTTCTTCTCCATCCGATTATATACATCAAATTCACAATAAAGAAGAATAAAATAAATCATTAAAAGCCCCTACAATTGCTGTAGGGGCTTTTTTTTGTCTATGGTAGATTTTTAACCCATTTGGGGATTATTTAAACATAGAAATAATCAGAAATTTTCATCTTTGCAATGCAGTCAACGGAAACGAAGGCTGTGCGTTTTTTAGAAATGTTGAAACTGCTAAGAGTTTAAAGTCGCTCTTTTTTATTCCTAATTTACTTTTACGATTAAGTTTTGGAAAAGACATAGCATAGTTCCTGGTTTAAGCGAGAAGTAAGTGAATAGAGAAAAGACCTTTTGATTTGAATAATTGATTTAACATTAAGGGTAGTGAAATCAATGCGAATTAATAGTCTGGAAAGTTCGGCTTAATTTAAAAATGCAAGAAGTACTGTGGGTATGGTAAATATGGGGACTCCACTCAATAGTATGCTTGCTTACTTCATAAGGGCAGTTGATGAAAAGCTTTCTTAGATTCTGCTTTTCATGTATAAGGTTAGCAATAACCTACTTATGAAGCTACTTAAATTTGTCATGTGACCCACTTGATTATGGAACTGTATATATAGACTAAAACTAGTTTTTATGGTACATAGGTAGTGCTAGTTCTAATGATCTTGAGGGTCACATGCACAAATTGGGGTAGTAAAAAAATAGATCTATGATATAATGATATTGAGGAGTTACTCAGCTTGTAGTGTGATTAGGTTATATTCGTGATTAGTAGAGATACTAACTAGAGATTAGTTAAGTTTAATATTTACGTGCTTTTATGTTATGCTTGCAGGTTGAGTATTGATATTTTGTCTTTAAGAAGTTGGTTTTACAGCTTTAAGGAGAGTTTGAATTATTTATAAATACACTATTTGAAAACAGAGAAGGTTATTAGTTAGTATTCTTGGTTTTATCATGCGTATGGAGCTGACGTTGTTTTTTTAGAATATTCTGAGTTTGTCCATATATAATAAGAAAAACCAATATTTCACCTTCTCTAAAAAGAGGAAGCTTATATCGTTTCCTCTTTTAGTTGGAACTTTCATAATAATAATCACAATAAATGAGGTGTAGCTTTATTCTTGAAATAGTGGGGGGATATGCTACACCTTACTGGATAGATCAAGGTTTTATTATTCGTTTAAAGTAATGCTGTTAGCTATACCATAAATATCCTATAACCCAACCTTTTTCTATTGTCCTGAAGAGTATAGAGTTCATCATAGAAATTTGTAGTGCTTTAACTGAGCACATTGTTCTAGACTTTTACTCAACTTGGGGGAGGTTACTAGCGGGTAACTTCTCACCAAGTAAAAGGATAACTTAAAATGAAGTTTTTATAATTACGTTTAGATAGTTAAAGATTAAAAGAAGCCGCATTTCTTTAAGTATGCTAGAGTTTGTCAGATGATAAGTAAGTTTAGGCATAATGAATGCTTAGTTTATTAGAAGGCTTCTTAAAGGTTCGCATACGAGAATACAAAAATTGGTTCTCTCATTTTCATGCGTTATTCTCGTGTGCCGAATCTCTTTTTTTATGTCTTTAGAATATTCTCTTGAGATTACCAAATTCAATTTTTAAAAGCCTTCCTAGTGAAAGACCATCAGAGGTTTGTTGTTCAAATTTTTGTGTTCTACAGCTAAGAAGGCTTTTTTGTGTCTTATTCTTTATACAACTTTTCAATACTTATCTCTCCCCAAAAAATAACAATTCCTCCTTATAAGTTGTTAACTCTTTTCGGTACGTTTGTTTCAAACTCAAATTAAGATATGAAAACATTATTAGTTGATATGGATGGTGTGCTAGCAGATGTCTATGCACAGTTACTCAAAATAGAATATGAAGAAAAAGGAATAAAACACAAGATAGAGTCGCTTTATGGTAAAATGGAAAGTGAAGCCTTTGAAGATGGTTATGCTTATGTACATCGACCAGGATTCTTTCAAACAGCACCTTTGATACCAGGATGTGTTCAGGGACTTCGGTACCTCAATGATAAATACAACTTGCTGATTGTCTCTTCGGCAACGGAATTTCCTAATAGTCCAACTGAAAAACTAAAATGGATGCACAAGCATTTTCCGTTTATAAATTGGAAACAGATTGTGTTGTGTGGTCGAAAAGATGTAATTAAGGGAGATATAATGCTCGATGATCACCCTAAAAACTTAAACTACTTTGAGGGCAGGAAAATTATATTTACTCAACCTCACAATATCTACATCCAAAACCCATCTTACGAGAGAGCTAATAACTGGGAAGAAGTGATGAATATCCTTTAATATAAGACATGAGCTTGATTTTTATAAACATAAGGGCTGTGTTCTACCTTATTTTTTATAAATTTATAAATTCATTTTAAAGATAAAATAATATGAATCCCAAAGAAAAATCTCTTACATTATTTGCCTTGATAGTCATTGTACTTTCAGTGGTACTTTATTTGCTTTCTTGGATTCCATTACGTCCGTTTTTATTTGCTGTATTCGCATCTATCGGATTAATTGGGTTGTTGATTTACAACCACTCCAAGTAGAAACCCACGCATTTTATCTCAACTATTTAAGTATAAAAACTATCTTCTTTTACCTCAAACAGATAAATGAAGGTAGTTTTTGTTTTATATCTCTTCTCCTCTAAATATTAATAGGATGAATTTTAATAGTTTACTCAAGCAATATCAAGCAGTACAAGATAAAGAGAGAGCTGCACAGATGGAAAAGTATATGCGAAATCAGTTTTCGTTTTTAGGTATTGCCACTCCCGAACGTCGTAAAATTGCCAAACCTCTATTCCAAGAAGCAAAATATCATGAAGTAGTTGATTGGTGCTTGATACAGAAATGTTGGGATTGTCCGTATCGTGAACTTCAATATGTAGCCTGTGATTACTTACATCGGGTTACTCCACTTCTTGTTTCTAAAGATTTAGAGTCTATTGAAAAGCTGATTACAACGAAGTCGTGGTGGGATAGTGTAGATTCATTGTATATCGTTATAGCTAGTATGGTACAAGCAGATCCTAGACTAAAAAAGCGTATGCGAGCATGGAGTTTAGATGATAATAAATGGTTGCGGCGAGCAGCCATCGCCTATCAATTATCTTTAAAAGAAGAAACAGATTTAGAATTGCTGTCCGAGGTCATTTTGAACAATACAAATCATCCCGATTTCTTTGTGCAAAAAGCCATCGGATGGATATTACGAGAATACAGTAAAACAGATTCGGATTGGGTAAGGAGCTTCATAAACCAACATAGAGATGTGATGAGCAAACTTAGTATTCGAGAAGGAAGTAAATACATTTAGGATAAAAAACGAATAATGTAAGTGTTTGGTTGTCAAGGAGGCAAAATATCATGACACCGACATGATGATGCTTTGACACCGACAAGACACTGTCTTAACCCTGATCGAATAAACTCATGGTTGTGGCAAAGGAAAGAGATGATTTTAAAAAGAGAAAAGGATTGTTCTATTTTACTCATTTTAAGAATCGATAATTTGTGAGATTAAAAAAGCTTTTCTATTTTTGCAAAGCAAATAGGGAATGGAACTTCCCTGTCATAAACCGCTAATAATAGCTGATAGTTCCTACGATATCATACTCATAACCGCGAGATATGATGCTTAGGACGTAAGTTATTGGGAGTGGTTTTTTTATGCCCTTTATTTTCTTTCTTCGCCGATAAGTATCCTCTTTCTTCGCTGCTATATTATAACTTTTAAAAAGGATAAACCCGATGGACAAGATGTCAAACCTAAATTATTGGAATAGATTGGAGCAAATACCCTTATTCATTTATTTACTAAAGTGGGGATTAGTAGCTAGTTTGGTGGGATTCTTAGTAGGCTCAGCATCGGCTGCCTTACTTGTTTCCCTAAACTGGGCAACCGATTATAGAGAATCACACTTATGGATCATTGCCTTGCTTCCTTTAGCAGGCTTGGTAATCGGTTTACTTTATCACTATTACGGTAAAGGTTCTGATAAGGGGAATAACTATCTGATCGAAGAGATTCATCATCCCAAAAATATCATTCCCTTTCGCATGGCTCCGTTGGTCTTTATAGGAACAGTATTAACCCATCTCTTTGGGGGTTCGGCAGGACGAGAAGGAACGGCTGTGCAGATGGGCGGGGCTATCAGCGATAAACTCTCTTCTTGGCTTCATTTTAAGAAAAGAGATAGACGAATTATGATAATCATAGGAGTAAGTGCTGGTTTTGCCTCTGTTTTTGGAACACCACTTGCAGGCGCAGTATTCGCACTAGAGGTACTTGTTGTTGGCAGAATACGGTACGAGGCCATTTTTCCCAGTTTTATGGCCGCCATTGCTGCACACTATACCTGTCACTCATTGTGGTGTGTTGCCCATACGCACTATGAAATAGGTGTTATACCAGAAATTACACCCCTCCACATAGCTTCTGTTTTACTTGTAGGCATCTTGTTTGGTTTAGCAGCAATGCTTTTTTCTAAGATGGTTCGATTTTGGTCGCAGTTGGCTAAAAAGTATGTTTCATACGCACCCCTCCGTCCTGTAATAGGTGGAGGTATCTTGGTAGTTATCATCGCTTTAATGGGCACAACCAAATTTATAGGTTTAGGTGTACCCACTATCGTAGAATCTTTTACCACACAACAAGAAGGGTATGTTTTCTTACTGAAAATAGTATTAACAACCTTTACATTGGGTGTAGGGTTTAAAGGCGGAGAAGTTACTCCTCTGTTCTTCATTGGTGCAACATTGGGTAGTGCCCTATTTGGTATTATTCCCTTGCCTATGGGGCTGTTAGCGGGTATGGGTTTCGTGGCTGTTTTTGCAGGAGCTACCAATACCCCCATAGCATGTACTCTGATGGGTATAGAGTTGTTTGGGGCAGAAGCAGGAATATGGCTTGGCTTAGCCTGCGTAACGGCTTATCTGTTTTCGGGACATACGGGCATCTATACTGCTCAAGCTATTGGCTCACCCAAACATACGCTTTATGCCTTATTAAAAGGAAAAGAACTCAGAGATATAAAATAAGATAGCCCAATCTTCATATTGAATTGTTAAAAACAAATATTTTGAAAAGTTTCTTTTTATAAAACTATGTTAATATAGCTAAAATGATTACTTTAGCAGTACAGAACAATTTATGCTGAATAAACATCAGTTTTATATGTAATAAGAACTATTTATGCCCAAAAATATACTTTTAGCCATCTATCTATTGGCGACTCTTACTTTAAGTGCTTGTAAAGGAACATTAGGTCAAGAGGGTGAGGGAGAGTTACAAACTTATCATGCCATCGACTCTACATTCTCTTTTAATGCTTCTCGTGCTTATGAAAAAATAGTAGATGAGCCCTTACGCATTCTGCTACAACACGAGAATAAAGATAATCCTGATTATGCCAATATGATTTTGATTCGGAAAGTCATCCCCGATTCATCTATTTCCTATGTGGACTTGGTTACAAAAGAGGTAGATGAACGTAATGCACAAGGGAATCACAAACTTCAGTTTGTAGAGGGAGATGATAGCATCCGTCATTATAAATACTCTAAGGGTTCAGCAGATACCGATGATTGGTATATGATGAAGCACTGCAAAGATTATTATTATAATATCTTTTATAGTGGGCAAAATATTAATAAAGAAGAAGCTGTACGTTTATACAATTCCATTCGGGAAAATGAATATGCACTGCCTAGCTTTATTGAAACCCACGAGGGGCTTAGGGTGTACAAAGATATTGACTTAGTTATTCCTGCTGAGTTTAATATGGTAGTGAATAAATCGGTTATTGCTTTTGAAAACAATTGGGATTATGACATTCGAAGACTTACACATGCCTATTCTAGCAAACCCACCGAGGTGGTCTCTTCTTTTGCTTTTATCTTTGTATATGAGATCAATGGTAAGGCCGATGAGTATCTTAAACTATACCTGAATAAGATAGAAGAGGGGGAAGTTAAGATTAATCCGATAGAATACAATGGCTTATCTGCTTATGAGTTTGAATATAAGGTAACAGAGAAACCTTCAGAGAATGAACAGAATGAGGCAATCAATTATGTAAAGATGCTCAATTTAATGTATAAAGGGAGGTTTTACCAAATAGCTGTTGTATCAGATAAAGATAGTTTGGATGAAAACTACAACTATTTTGTGTCTTCTATTCGCTTGAATGAAGAATAATAAGGTATAAAAGGTAAATAGAAACTCTTAGTAAAAATGCTTGCTAAGAGTTTTTTTGTGTTTACTTAATTGTACCTTTATAGAAACTCAAAAAAAGATAAGAACTATGCGATATTATATAGGTGTTGGGGCTACACTGCTCTCTGCTTTGTTGGTTACCTCTTGCGGAAGTGGAGAATCTACTCATCTTCAAGCTTACCATTCGGGGGATTCTCTATTGACAATTGAGGCAAGAACGGGGCTGCAAGAGCGCGAATACCCTTCTCATATTGTTTTGTACACGCACGAAAATGAAGATACTGATTTTCGGTTTATTACAGTGACTCCCGAAAAATACATCAATCAGAAATCTTTTGTTACTCAAGCCGATGATCAGATTGATAGAGATTATTCAGATAAGAAATCATACATCACAAAGGTATCCCAAAATGATAGCATCATTCATTATCAATTTTCCAAAGGGTTACTTGCTGTTCAAGAATGGTATATGCTCAAGCAAGGAAAGAAATCAGACTATATTATTTATTACAAAGGTGTAGGGGTGAAGGAAGCTGAGGCAATGCGTCTGTACAACTCGCTCAAAGAGAATGAACATGAAGAAGCTTATTATGTTATGGGAGAAGAAGACTATAAAGAGTATGTACAAAGTAACTTTGCCATTCGTTCCGATTATAAATTGATGCAAGACAAAACATTCATCAGCATGACGAATAGGATGGATACGAAGAATAAGCTTCAGGCTGCCTATGTGATGATGCTTAGCGACAAACCGATAGAAATACTGAATATCACGGTGTTCAGAGCCGATGAAGATGAAGCAGCCTTTACAGAAAACTACCTCAAGAGCCTGAAAGAATCGGGGATTACTTGTCAATCTACCCAGTTTCAAGGCAGAAATGCTATAGAATTTGAAACTCTACAGATTGAAGCTCCCGAGCCTCAAAATAATGTTTATGTGAAAGGGCTCAACTTTATGTACAAGGGAAGCTGGTATCAAATATCTATTACAGGCGTAAAAGATTCTATTGACACCGAGTTTACCAAAGTAATAGATGCGGTTCGATTGATTTAAGAGAAAGAAATATAAATAACAAAACATCCAGTCTTTTCTGTTATAGGAGAAAGACTGGATGTTTTGTTTTGTAGAGAGTTATAGTCATAAATTTATTACTTGTGGCAAAAAAGTCTTAGTTTATTTAATTCCTCGATGTATTCACAAAGATCAATATTCTCTTTTCCATTCAATTGAAAATAAAATTCTTGATCTTGGTTAGCCTTAAAAATCTCCTCTTTAAAATCGGAAAAACTAAGTTCGTGCTTTCGTGCCAACTGACGAAGTTTGGCTAGCTTGTTAAGCTGTTCATTTGTCATAACTGTAATAAATTATTAATAAATCCAATACACATAAGCGAAAACTACAAGTCCTATAAGGACAAATAGGAAAGTAATCCAAAGAGCGTTTAATTGAACTCCTTGTCCTAGTCTTTTAGGAGATGTAGTTACTTTCTCTTGATCTGTAAGAGGTTTACCACAACTTGTGCAAATAGGAGTTGCTCCTAGCAATGATTCTTTGCCACAATTCATACATACATAAAGCTCTTTTTTTAGACCCTTTTTATGAATAGAACTTTGAATAGGTGTATTGTAGCTTTCTGTTTTCTTGTTTTCTAACTCACACTGATGTCCACAATTATAACATTTAAGAATAGATATAGTTGAGTGGGCATACGGCACAAGATTTAAAGTCTCAAAGATAGGCTCTGAGGTTGCCATTGCTGAACTCACAGATTTTGATAATAGGTGTATATTTTTAGACCCACAATAGGGACAAATAGAATATAACTTATTCATCGTATTCGTTTTTATAAGGTTAGATAAAACTGAAAAAGTGGTTAAGTACATTCATTCTTTTATCTGTTCTTAATATAGTAAACTACTTGATATTTATGTGTTTATTTGAGTTAAAATTTGAATATCAAAGAGGATTCTATTTTTCATTAGTATTAGTAAAAAGATTGTAGGGATATAATAACCTCATCTTTGTAAAGTGTATTGGAAGAAATAAAGTTAAGTTTGTGTCTGAGATTTAAAAAATAAATACGCAGAGAAGGAGATATATCCTTATTTTTAGTCATTTTAGAGAAGTTTAATGGTATTACTCTCTGTATCAGTTAATTCTTTAGAGTTTCTACAAAAATGAGCTGTTATTTTGTAGTGATTATCTATAAAAAGAGGACTCTATAATGAAAAAGGAAATAAATGCTCTTCGTAAAAAGATATTGTACTCCCTTACTAAGCATATAGGAACATCTATACATAAGAATGATTTATCGGCTCTTCAAGCATCGGGAAAGCCTATTCGTATTCTGATTAATCGACCAAACTCTAGGCTAGGTAATTTACTCATGATAACCCCCTTATTACAAGAGATTGAAGATGTATTTCCTCAAGCTAAAGTGGATCTATTTGTGAGGGGTGGAGTAGCCTCAATTCTGTATAAAAACTACAATCAAGTAGATCATATTTTAACGCTTCCAGGAAAGCCCTTTAAGAATCTGTATAAGTACCTTAAATCGTGGTTTAAAATAAGAAAGGAGCATTATGATTTAGTTTTAAATACTATGCCCGATTCTTCATCTGGTAGGCTATCCACTTTTTTTGCCCGTGCTACTTACCGAAGTTTTGGTGAATCAGATGCAGCTTTGGAACAGAAATATCCAGATTATAGGCATATGGCTAAGTATCCTGTCTATAATTTTAGGCAGATTATCCATAATGAAAAAGTCAAAAACATTCCTGAGCTTTCCTTAAATTTGAGTACAGAAGAGATTCATCGAGGTGAAGAGATTTATCGCTCTTTGGTAAAGAATAATAAGCCTACTCTCTTTTTTTATACCTATGCTACTGGTAAGAAATGTTTCACCAAAGAGTGGTGGAAACAGTTTTACAATCAGCTGGAACAAACTTTCCCTGAGTACAACTTAATAGAAGTCCTTCCCAAAGAAAACATCTCTCAAATCGATTTTAAAGCGGCTATCTATTATAGTAAGAACCTTCGTGAAATGTCGGCTGTTCTCTCTTGTGGAGCTTTATTCTTAACAGCAGATTGTGGAGTAATGCACTTAGCAAGTGCTTCTCGTATTCCTACTCTGGCTTTATTTAATATTACCCCTATTGAGGTTTATCGCCCTTATAATGTGGGTAGTAAGGCTGTGAATTCAGGTGAGGTAAGTGTAACCGAAATATTAAAGTTGATGCAAGAGATGCTGATTGAATAAGCCGTTTATAAATGATTCTTTGTATGTAAAGCAACTGGGGTAATTATGCTTGAACACTAAATACCTCTTGCGTGAGAAGTATCCATTAATTATTCTTATATTGAACTGAGGACTGATGAAAGAAACTTATGAAGATAGAAATAACTATTCCAGAGCTTGAGCAGTTTATCCAATCTTACTTTAAGGTATCCATAGGCATTGAGTACTCTGATTTCAATAAAGTAAAAGTAAGCTATATGACTACTTTCAAAATTAATGTGCTTCATGTTGACGATTATTCTGTGCTTTTCGGCTATAAGATAAATCCCTTGACACATCTGGTGGTTCGGGGTACAAAGTTCTTTATGAAAGAGAAATTTAAGAGTGATGTACTCCAATGGAATGTTGCTAAGAAGGAAATTCAACTGAACCTCAAAGAGATCATTGGCTTGAAAGGTTTTCTTAATATTTATCGTATTCATTCTTTTGAAATATTCGATAATAAAGTAATTTTAGAGATGGTGATTTGAGTAACTATGTATAAAAGATTCTTTTGTTTGACATTTTTGGGGGTGTTTACCCTGCTTCTTTTTTATTCTTGTAAAAGTCCACATTGGGGTAAATCTATTGTACAACCTTGTACCATACCTCTCGACTCCAATTCTATTCATCTAATTTCATCTGATGAGTACCTATGGGATACGGGCTGTGTTTATTCTTTACTCCTGGATGCCGATAGCCTAGATACTACGTTTCGAACAGTATCACACCGACTACTTTCTGATGCTAACGGTAGATTGAAAAGAGGTAAACTTTATATGCACGCTCAGATAAAAGTAGGGGCGTTAGAGATTGATCATGCTGTGTTTGCTCATCTTCCTCTAAAGGCTATACCCGAACAAGTGGTACATCAATATTTCCCAAAGGGGATTATAGGCATGAACATCATTAGTAGTGCCAATTGGTTTTTTAATTTGGATCAAAACTCTTTATCTGTTTATCCTCCTGATTCTATTCCTTCTTTTTTGAAAGAGCAGAAGACTATTGAGTTACACTATTCAAACCCAAAACAGCCTACGGTAAAATTGAGTATCCATGGGGAGGAGTTTAAAGTGATGATAGATACGGGTAGTAACACATACCTCTCACTGACAGCCAAGAATATCCGTCGCTTAAATAAGGTACTGACTCCCTCAAAGATAGAGAGCGAAGAGCTTATGTCCCTCTTTGATAAACGAAAACCGACTCAGGTATATTATTATGATGAGGCTCAGATCAATCATTTAAAAGTATATCCTCTTATCGTTCTTGAGTCTAAATTCAATCATCTGGGTATGGGGTTCTTTCACCAATTTCAGTCCTTCTTTATAGATACACAAAATCAAGTTATTTACTTATTTCCGAAGTCCATTTTAACTCTTCAGACAGAATAAATAGGATAATTTTCTTCCTGATAGAAAGGTGTTGATTTATAGGGCTATGAAGATGGTTTGACTAAGTCATGTCATCATCATGACACCGACATGTCGTTATCATGTCGGTGTCAGAATAAATCAATACTCCTTTAAAAAGGACAATGATTGCCTAGTATTTGAGACTAGAAAACAGGATGGGAAATGCTTCTTTTTCTAAAGATTGACTATTCTCCAATTCATAAAACAAAAAAGGAGATATCCGCTGATACCTCCTTAATCGACTTTTTTTTAAATGAAATATAAAACAGGATTATTTTTTTAATCTTCCCATTTATCTTCGGGTTCTTCATCAATGAAGTTGTCATCTTCATCGTCATCCCATGCCTTGTCTTCATCCCAGTCCTTTTCATCTAGGAGGTATGAATCTATCATTTCATATGAATCATCATCTTTGAAATCTTCATCATCAAAGTTGTCATTATCATCAAAATCTTGATAATAATCATTGTTGTTATCGAAGCCTTGAATATCATCTAAGTCATCGAAATCATCATATGTATCTTTCTTCATGTTTCTTAAATTAAGAGTTTTCGGGCGCAAATGTAAGTAAAGATTTGAATATACAAACTAATTCGGTCAATAATATTTTAAAATCTTTTGAGAGGGATATTGCAATCTTAATAGCTTATTGATTTATAGGCTTTTACAAGCCTTGTTCATGAGCTAATTATTCTTCGGTCTATGGATGTAAATCTCAATTTCGGGGTTGGCTATCAGTCATTAGTTTAATACCAAAATAGACCTAAAAGAAGAAGCTTCTTTGCTTTAAACCTTTTGGAGAGATATCTCGTTTTATAAGTATTAGCTTTTCTTAAAATTAGAATTATGAAAACATCTTC
>NZ_DYYK01000028.1:0-6581 GCF_020741705.1 Bacteroides coprosuis | reverse complement strand
TTGGAGAAACTACAGCTAGAGGTTTATAAATTAAGAGCAGAGAATGAGCTATTAAAAAAAGTAAAGGCTTTAGTTCAAGCACGAGAAGCCCGAGAACGCATGATTAGGCTCAAATCGCCCAAGAAGTAAGGTAGCAATACGACCTTGCAACCCTTTGGGATTGCAGTCAAATGGTTCGTTCAACGCTTTATTATCATATAAAGCCTCAAAATAAATCTTCTAAAGAAAACTTTCATATTGAATTAATAAAGAATATCTATCTAAAGGTAGGAATATCCAAGGATCTAATTAATAGAGACTTCCATGCAAATCAGCCTTACAGGAAATGGGATACAGATCTTTAATGAAGCCTAAAAATCTTATTCTTAATCATAAATAGAAAGCTTACTGCAAACTAAAACTTTATGATTTTGTTAATTTATCAAAGATGTAATTCGTGTTTATCTCTAGGGTTAAATGCGAATTGCTTTTATATGTATTGAATTTTAAAATAAGATAGAATGGATATTATTGACAGATTAAAATGGAGATATGCCACCAAAATGATGGTCCATAAGGTAGTACCTCAAGAAAAAGTAGATCGAATTCTTGAAGCTGCTCGTATGGCTCCAACTTCAAGTGGACTACAACCTTATGAAATATATGTAATTACAAATACTGAATTAAAAAACAAGATACAAAAGATAGCCTATGATCAACAGGTAGTAGGACAGTGTTCCCACTTATTAGTATTTGCTGTTTGGGATAACTATACAGAAGATCGCATTAACTATATGTTCGATTTAACAAATGAAGTAAGAGGGTATACCAATGATTATTGGGAGGCTTATCGCAACAAGTTATTGAACTTTTATCCTCCTAGAGATTCTGAGGAAAACTTTGATCATATTGCCCGTCAGTCTTACCTTGGATTCATGTCGGCAATTATGGCTGCTGCTTTTGAAGAAGTAGATGCTACACCGATGGAAGGCTTTGATAATGATGCTTTAGATGAATTGTTGGGATTGAGAGAGAAAGGTTTGCGTAGCACTTTAATGCTTCCTTTAGGATATAGAGATGTCAACGAAGATTGGCTGGTCAATCAAGCTAAAGTACGAAGACCTAAAGATGAATTTATCACTTATTTGAAGTAAGCGTATTATCCGAGTAGTTAATACTACCCGAATAAATAGATATAAGCGACAGATTGAGAAGTAATCAATCTGTCGCTTTGCTTTCTAATACTCTTTTAGCTACTCTACAAGCAGCTAAATCCCAAGCAGCACAGCCTACACTTTTAAAGAAGATTGGGCGGTTCGAAGTATTGAGTAGATTTATATCTGTTTGGATTGCATCCGTGAGTGGTAATACTTCGTTCCAATCTACTCCTGCCTGAAGAATATCTCCTGCTTCTTCTAAAGCACTTTGAATATCATCTACAAAAATCAAACTATTTCGTACTACAGAAGCTTCAATTTCTGCCTTTTCGGGTTGAAAAACTCCCACGCCTATTACCAAACGCTCTGGCCTTGCCATATCAAAATAGACGGGCGTTGGACTAGTAGTAGTGGTAATCACCACATCTACCTCATCGGGTAACTGAGTAGCAGGAATCAGAGTTAAGGGTAAGTTTTCTCTTTCCTTGCAGTACTGAGTAGCATTATCCATATTTCTACCTATAATATAGAGGGTAGAATAAGGATATAAATGAGCTATAGCCTCGGTATGATTGGATGCTTGATCTCCATTTCCATATAAGGCAAAGATCGAAGTCTTCTTGGCAAGAAGTTTTACCCCGAGCATACTCACAGCAGCAGTTCGCCTAGCTGTAACAGTAGGGGCATCTAAAATGTATTCGGGTATTCCTGTATTTACATCCCATATAATCAGCTCACCATTAATCGTCCGTAGCCCCATAGAGGGGTTTTCGGGACAGATATTGATTAATTTCGTCATGGCAATGTCGGGAGCGCTTGCAGGCATAGCTAACATAACACCGCTTTCTATGGGAGTAACTAGTCGGGTAGGACTACTAATAGTGCCTTTAGCATAGTCTATTGCAGCTTTTTCTATTGCTGATACAAGTTTAGTGAAGGGAAGTAATTTTTTGGTCTCTTGGATATCAAAGTATTTCATAATGTTTAGTTTATTGCGTAGAAGATAAAAACAATATTCAATACTCGATAAAATGCTATATAAATATTGACTTATAACACCTTGTTTTTTCTTCAATGTTACAGTGAAAGTACTACCGATTCCGAGTACGCTATCTACTGCTATCTTTCCTTCTTGAGCTTCAATAAATTCTTTATTAATAGATAATTCTAACCCATGACTATCTTGTTTTGTTCCTGAAATCTTGAAAAAAGACAAAATACTTTGTCTCTATATCGAGGTCTTATATTTTGTTTTTTATTTATCGACTAAATCTATAAGTAAAAAATAGATACAGAAACTTGTTTCAGTTAGTAGTATAAAATTCTTTCTTTTAAAGAATCTACACTCTAGATAAACTTTGACACCGACATGATGATGCTTTGACACCGACATGTTACCCTTTTGACCCTGATATCGTAATGTCTTGACACCGATAGGATAAAATAGAATAATACGTTACTTTTGAATGGAATTGAAATAAATTGACAATGGAGTAAGGTCGTTTCTTATTCCATATCTGTGTTTTTGAAATAAATATTTTACTATAGCGGTAGAACCTAAATTACTTTTTTAAAAGAGTATAGAGTAGATTACCCTATGAAGTAATAGAAAAGAAGGAGTAGTGCATTATAAATTTAGCAGTACTACCCCTCCTTTTATAGGTGTCAATCTTGTAGCTTGACGTCTGATTATCGAATTATATGATTAGTAATAACATTAATTGAGTGAGTAAAACTCGCATAAACATGGTCAGAGGATATACTGTAGCATAGCTGACGGAATGTATTCCACTTTCACTCATCTCATTAACAATAGCTAAAGCAGGTGCATCAGTCATGGCTCCAGCCATTAGTCCACACATCGTAAAGTAATTCATCTTATATATCTTGCGAACAACGAATCCCATTATTAATAGTGGAATGACTGTAATCAGAAGACCATAACCAATCCATTTATATCCACCATTAACGATGGAGTCTATAAAACTGCCCCCTACACTTAATCCTACACTAGCAAGGAATAAAGCTATGCCTATTTCCCTCAGCATTAAAGTAGCACTTTCTGTCGTATAGGTTACAATCTTGTATTTTGGACCGAATCGGCTTATTAAGATGGCTATTATAAGTGGTCCTCCTGCCAAGCCTAATTTTACAGGTTGTGGAATACCTGGGAAAATAAGAGGAATGCTACCCAAAATTATACCGATAGCAATTCCTATAAATATTTGAAATAGATTAGGAAGATTTAGCTTTTTAAGAGAATTACCTAGTCTTTTACTTACTTCATTTACCGAATGCTGAGTGCCAACGACAACTACCTTATCACCCATTTGTAGTTGTAAAGAAGGTGATGCAACCAAGGTAATACCTGCTCTATATATTCTTGTGATATTTACTCCTAAATCTCTAAGATGTAATTCAGACAGAGTAGATCCATTGACATTTGACTTCGTAACAACTATTTCTTGAGAGATATAAGTATTGTCTATTTGATCCCAGTTTACCTCTATTTCTTTTCCTATAAAAGCGATTAAGCAAGAGGCTGAGTCCTCTGAAGTGACTACAAAAATGATATCACCTAGATGTAGTTGTGTATTTGCATCTGCTATATTTATTCGGCCGTCAGAATATTTAATACGAGATATGATAAAATTGCGATTTATCAGTTTTTGGATTTCATAAACACTCAGTCCATCCAGAGATTTGTTTTCCACGCTAAGTGATAGTAAACGAGCTGGGTTTTCTTGTTTGTTAGCCTCTAAAGCAGCTTTTTCCTCATCCTGTTTCTTAATGCGAAAAATAGAATAAAAGAATAATAAAGTAATAATTGTTCCTATAATAGCAGATGGGTAGGCTACGGCATATCCTGCTGCAATATCCGGGTTTTCAATCCCTGTTATGTCTAAGCTAGTTTGTTGTGCTACACCTAAGCCAGGAGTATTTGTTACCGCACCAGACATTACACCCATCATAGTCTCAATGGGTGTATCAGTTATCAGATAAATAATATAGGTCACTACGCACCCGAGTAATGCAATAATTAATGCAAATAGATTTAGACGGATACCATCTTTCTTAAAAGAAGAAAAGAAACTGGGGCCAACAAGCATCCCAACCGTATATATAAATAGGATCAGACCAAAATCTTTAAATAAATTGAGAATATTTGCTTCTACATGAATTCCAAAGTGGGCAAATAATATACCTATAAAAAGGGTCCATGTTACACCTAAAGAAACACCTTTAACTTGTACTTTGCCTAATGCAACACCTATGGAAATAACAACAGAAAGAATCAGTATGGAGCTAGATATACTTTGCCCCGACCATAAATCGTTAAACCAGTCCATAGTAGTAGCGTTTAAAAATGGAAGTTTCGTGTATTAACTTTGGGTAAAGAATAAATGAGATACTGTGCTTGTATCTGCTTAGGGACAAATGATTGGCTTTACTTTGATTACCATAACGCGGATAATCGGCTTTGCTTGTTCGCATGTTTCAACTTTTAGGATTAATAATAAATACCTGAAAAGTTCTTTCCGAACTTCACAATACAGCTAGATAAGAATAGAATAAATGAATTTCTCCCTGATTTAGGGAATTTGAATTCGACATTATACTTTTATCGCGAAGTATTGTCAATCCAGTAAAGGCAGGTATCCTGGCTTGCGTCATTTCTATTTATCCTTCCCATTCCTTCTAGGAACAGTGGATGTTGTTAAATAGAATAATTTGCGACGCTTACAGTTGCGCGACAGCTCACGAGTTAAACGTGATTCCCTATTCTCCTCTGATAATAAGAGGCACCTTTATGGGTTGAAGAAATAAGATAAAGAACTCCTTATGTGTAAAGTTATATAAATTTTATATGTTATAGCTATTTTTTGATAAAATATAGTCATATAAACATTTATACGTATTTATATAATCATAAAACTCCCCTATACTTGTTCGTTATGTTCTGAGTTTTATGCTTGTAAAAGCGATTTAGATATAGTAAGGGCTCAGTCCGTAAAGTTGGGGATTTAACAATTAGTCCATTTCTACTTCCCTTATAAAATATTACTTTTGATCCATGAAAAAGAAAGCAATCGATTATAAGGATATATTGTCCATGTTCCTTCCTAAAGGCATGCTTGACTATTTTGATTTTACCCACTATTCAGATAGAGGTGATTATTATATATTTTCTCTAGAAGAGAAAAATAGTATACCAGACGAATATTCAAGTCTCCCACTAGTTTCCAAAGGTTTTTATCCAGAGATAACAGTTACAGATTTTCCTGTTCGCGACCGTACTGTATACTTAAAAATTAAACGCCGCAGATGGGAGGATAAGCAAACGGGTAAGACATACAGCAGAGACTGGCAATTGGTTGCAGACGGGACTAGGATAACAGCCGAGTTCGGTTCTTTTTTAAAAGAGTTATCTTGATAATCATGAAGTTAGTATAAAATCAGTAGCTGACTTCTGTCATCTAAAGTCTAAGACACTTAACAATTACTACAAGGAACAGCTAAGTGGATATCGTTCCTGGAATCAGCTCTCTCATGCTGATCAGTACATGTGTTTCAAAGACAATTTAGGTGAGAATATATCTATTGACGAAACAGCCCTGAGCAACGGAGAGCTATACACCATTGTAACGGGTAAGGCTGGTCATGGTAGGCATGGCACGGTTATAGCTATGATAAAGGGAACAAAGGCTGACGATGTATGTAGATATCTGATGAAGTTACCTGAAGGAAAACGCAGGATGGTCAAGAACGTGACTCTTGACATGGCCGGAAGTATGAGGCAAATAGTCAAGAGATGCTTTCCTAAAGCCACTCAAATTATAGACCGCTTTCATGTACAAAAACAGATGCAGGAAGCATTGCAAGATCTACGTGTGCAATATCGTTGGCAGGTTATTGAGCAGGAGAACTCAAATATAAAAAGAGCAAGAAAAGAAAAGAGAAAGTATATACCTCCCTGTTTCGATAATGGAGATACCATGAGACAGCTTCTTGTGCGTAGCAGATATCTACTATTCAAGAGTCCTGATAAATGGACAAAATCCCAGAGAATCAGGGCTGAGATACTATTTAAACAGTTTGATGATATAAAACAATTCTATTATTTGACTCTGCAACTCGGACAGATATACTCACATAACTACGATAAAAATGTTGCCAGGGTAAAGCTTGCACTGTGGTTCAACAAGGTAGAGCAATGGAATTACCCTCAGTTTAATACGGTAATAGAGACGTTTAAAAATCACAATGATAGGATATTAAATTTCTTTGAAAACAGACTCACAAATGCAGCAGCGGAATCTTTCAATGCCAAGCTTAAATCATTTAGGGCTACTTTCAGAGGAGTAGATGATGTTAGGTTCTATCTGTATAGAGTAATGATGCTATATGCTTAATTGTTAAATCCCCAAGAATATGGACTGACCC
>NZ_DYYK01000027.1:0-16812 GCF_020741705.1 Bacteroides coprosuis | reverse complement strand
TGAGTAAACAATAGATTAGTGTTTTTTCATAATTTGGGGAAAAGGCTGGCCGTGAGGCCCGCCTTTTTTATTTATACTCAGTGAGTGCGTACTATTTCATTATGTATATGTGGCTGTTTAACAGGGCTATGTTTCTATCATGACACCGACATGATGATACGATGACACCGATATGTGATTGTTATGTCGGTGTCATAATTTTCTATGGGATTAAAAAAACAGTTAAGAAATCTACCAAATTTAGACTAATGCCTGAAGTCCTTTCTAAAAAAGACTAGTACTTCTTGTCTCATAATGTTGCTTTAGTGACTATTGAAGTTTTTACATTAGAGAATGTGTTCTTCTTTTAGCATAGGCATAGCTCCTGCGCAAGAACAAATATAAGCAGAGACATCAACTGCTCTTTGATGAGCTTCCTCTATACTTTTTCCTTTCAATAATGTAGCACAGAAGGCTGCAGTAAAAGAATCTCCTGCACCTACAGTATCTACTACCTCAATGGGAGTAGTGGGTTTAAAGGATTCTTTTTCAGGGGTAAAGACATAACTTCCTTTTACCCCACAAGTGAGGATAACCATTTTAAGACTATATAGCTGTAGAATAAACTGGCATTGTCCTTGAATGTTTTTGTGGGTGAGCCCTAGTTTTTTACTAAGTAAAATGAGTTCTTCATCATTGATTTTTAGTGTATTACAAGCATATAAAGATTGCTCGATGGTGGGCCAAGTATAAAAATTTTGACGAAGGTTGATATCTAGTATTTTTAAGATAGTATTGCCTTTGGGCATGTTTTGAAGAAATTTTAAAATAGTATTTCTACTCATTTCGTTTCTCTGTGCCAATGTGCCAAAGCATACGCATATGGTTTGTTTTGCAATTTCTTTGAGTTCCTCTGTAAATGGAATATAATCCCAAGCCACTTCTTCGGTGATTTGATAAGTAGGTACTCCGTTGGAATCTAGTTGCACCTGTACTGTTCCTGTAGAATGATTATTTTTACTTAAATAAGAGTCAATATTTCTTTGTTTTAGTAAGTCTACAATTTCTTGTCCCAATAAATCATCACCTATAGCACTTACCACTTTTGATTTAAAACCAAACTGAGTGGTATGGAATGCAAAATTGGAGGGAGCTCCACCTAGCTGTTTTCCCTCAGGAAGCATATCCCATAAAATTTCGCCTAATCCTACTATCAGTTTTTCCATATTTATAGCTTGTTGTTTATAGTCTATTACAAAGTAATATCTTTTTGCTATACTAAATCTATTTTGATTATTTTTTTAACAAAAAAGGAGTTGTTCTCTTATCTTTTAAAACATTTGGCATTGCAAATCACAGATGCTCTTTTTCTATTTAATAAAAAACGCATTATAGTCTTTGTTTCCACTCGACTTTAATGCGTTTTTATATTCTATTTTAAAATCATTTGATGCTTACATGTCCAAATCAATGAAGCTGACATCCCATCCATTTACATTCACAATATTACTCAGCCAACTTCCATCTTCATCAATATAAAAAGAAAAACTGTACTCCTCTCTTCGGTCAATATATTCCTGTAAGCCCCAGTCGGCATCTTTTTGATCATCAAAAGCAGCACCTTCTTCAATTAATCGGAACACTTTGGCTTTGATAAGGTATTCATTCGTTGTGTTATTTTTTACAATAATTTGAGTGTTTTCCTCCTGTCCTTCTCTATAAATTAATCGTGAAGTGTTAAATGTCGCTCTAAGTATAACCTTGTCATCTTCGTGGGTTAACTTATAGGGCTGGCAAGGATGATATATAATATCATTATCACAAGTTGGGTCTAAATTCCCATCCATAGAGCAGACACCTTTATCTTTGATGTACATAGAATATTGGTCTTTTTCTATTCTCGTTTGGATATTGTTGGGAATAACCAATTCTATATTAATTCTTTTATTTATTTTTCTTAAACTGACATGTATGTTTTGCCCATAAGATGTCCACTGATAAGGCAAACTGCTTACTAAGAAGTTATTAAGTAAATCTTTACTCTGATGATCTTGATGATTCAAAAAAAACTTAAACTCTTGGAGTAGTGTCTTATTTAAAGTAACATTTGAAATCAAAAAATCACTTTTATCTTCTTTGTAATCAGAACTTATAGTTGCTACGACTATTTTATATTCTCCTGGTTCGAAAGCATTATTTGTAACTTGGAAACCCTTTTCTATTGTTTTTTGATCATTTTTTCTGAAATGATAACGCAATACTCCGTTCTTATCAAACATAAATATTTGCATACGATCTAGTAATTGTTCATCAATCTTATTTTGTTGCTCCAGATTGTAAGTATAGTCAAATGTGAAAGTTAAACTACAGTTGCTCAAATCTTCTTTTATACAAGAAGATAGACCTAGTATAAACACAAGTAGATACGTATAGATGGTGTATTTTTTTATTTTCATAAAGCTGATTATTTTATTGAATGCTCTTTATTGCTGTATAGGTACGTATTACTACTTTGTGTTATAGTTCAATATCTGTTTTACCATCAATCCATGGATTAACGAGAATTTTTATACCTAATTTAATTAAATTGTCTTCATCAATTTCTTCATCAGGATTCCCTGGGTTTGGTAAGTCGCCTCCTGGATATATTCCTCCTAAAGAAGACAATGAGCTGAGATGAAGTGTATATATTGTATTTCTCATCACAGAGTAAAATAAATCGACATCATAATGTTGCCCTTTTGCATACTGATATAAATCAGGAATAAAATAGGTATAATACATTACTCCTTCTTCATATTTAATCGCATTGGAAGGTATTTGATTTACTTCATCTGCATCATTTTTATTGTATTTGTAGAGCTTGTTTTGTAGCCCGTTTTTTATCACATAAAAGGAGTGATTATTAATTTCTTTTACTTGGAATATAACACCTGTAACATAACCTTGTCTACAGTTAGTAATGAAAAAATTGTTTATAGGAGGCCCTGTTGTAGAAGTATTGTTTTCTGGAACATATTTTCTTTGTAGATTGAACCTGTTTTTTACAGAGGCATCTTTATAATCAACTACTTGATTGTTTGAATCAATTTTGGAGTAGGTATCGATTTGATTATACCATCCCATATCTTCTATATTTTCTTGAAAATCAAATACATATGGGGTAGATAAGAAATCTCCCAACACAATACTTCCTCCTTCAAAGTCATCCGTATAAAATTGACTTATTTCAATTAAATTCTGTATTAATGGGCTATTTAGAGTTACAAAGCCATTAAGAGTGAAAGATAGATCATTATTTATAATGTCGAAGTAGGGCTTGATGGTTGGAATTACGTTATCCGATTTTGCATCAATAGCCGCTACAAATCGATCTAAATAAATATTGACTTTAGCGGGATTTTCACTACTGTTATTATTTAAATTGATGACAGAGTGCCTTGTATTTTCTGGAGTATTGATAAAAGAAAGGAATTGACTTAAAAAAGATTTGTTGTTTATAATTATATCTTCTGGTTTTGGAAAATCGGGGTAGATAAATGATTTTCCACTATTGGTCATTAAAAAGTAATAAGGAGATGTTGCTTGATTTATTAATTCCTTATTATAAGATATATTTTCGAATATCTGTAAGGTATCTTTTATTTGTTTGTTCCATTTTAAATGTTCCGAGTTTGCTATAGCAATAACTAGGTAAATACCATTTTCTAATTTAGTGTGAGCTTTGACTTTTACTAAATTCCCTGTTTGCTGAATCTCTGTTCCCTTTACTATATCTTCTATAACTAAACCCGGTTCATAGCCAGTTGCTGTTTTTATTCTACACTGGTCGGTTAAGTAAAAGGTGATGTCGGAAATGATATCATCTCCAACAGAATTTCTAGAGTGTAGAGATCTACTTATAATGGCATCATCATTTTGAATAATAGACATATCAATATAGGACCCTTGTTCTTTATTGGGCTTGCTAGGTTCATTTTGGCAATCTAGGCTATCATGACATGCAATGAGGTGAAATGTGAGCATAAGTAGATAAAAACCATACTTCGTTTTCATGGTTATCTATGTTTAGTTAGTATTGAGTAACGAGTGGCGGAATGCCACTCGTTTATAAAGAGTTTTTATATTACATTTCAATATTTAAATCACCTTCAATCTAATCATTAACAAAAACTTCAATATTAAATACTGAGTATTTATTAGGATCAATTGGTCTGTCAGGGTTTTGAGGCTCGGGTAAATCACCTCCAGGAAGGTTACCTCCGGGGAATGTGATTGTTTTAAAATTCAATTTATACCAAGTATTACGCATGGTAGTATAGTATAAACCCGTTCTATCTGTATTAGTACCTATTTCTTCATTTTTAAATAAATCAGGAATAAAGTATGTGTAATACATAACTCCATCTTCGTATGTATAATATGTTCCACTTTCAGGTTTAGTTTTGGTGAAGGTCCATTTTACGCCATCTTGAATTGCATAAAATGTTTCGCCAGCAGATACTTTCAGAATAACTCCAGTAGTGTAGCCTTGTGCATTAGTGGGCTTATTGTCATTAAACTTTGTCACATTATTTTCAATTATATATTTAGTGCCAGAGGTAAAGATTTCTTTACTTACATTGTCTTGCCAATCAGTAACCTCACCATTGTTGATTTTAACATACTCTCCCAATTGGTTACTCCATTTATTATCTTTATTTAGAGATAAAATATACGTAGGTTTGTCATTATCATTCCATTGTTCAATAATGTATCCTGCTTTCGGAATATTTAGAGTGATAAAACCTGTTAATTTAAATTTTAAACCATCCTTATTCTCAATGTTTATTATGTCAATGATATCTTTTTCCTTAGTTCCTTGAACAGTAGCATCAATTTTAGCCACATAACGATCTAAATAAACTTTGACTTCGGCTGGGTTATCTTGTTTGTTTTCTGCTAATTCTATGAAAGAATCACCTGAATTGTTTTTAGCTTGATTATAAATAGCCTTTTTAGGATCAAAAGTTTTATTACCGTTATATATTTTCAGTTTATTACTGCTCATCATTAAGAAACCACCTTTAGTATGAAGTTTCTCTAAGTTATCAATATTGAAAGCCTCTGTACCTAAGAAGTTTGCTCCTACTTTTAGATTGGATATCTCTTGAGATTCTTTCTCATTAGCAATAATAGTAACAAAATAAGCACCTCTTTCAAGAGTGGTATGACCATTGATATAATGGATGTTCTTGTTTGTTTCGTCTTCAGATATGGTGAGGTTATCTTTAATAATGTCTTTTATTATTATATTATCACCTTCTATTTGAGATAAATATATTGTTGCGCTAGATACTTTAGTATCTTCTAATTCATTCCCTCTCGTTCCTGCTAGTTTAGGTGTTTCGAATGCTATAGAAAAAAACGACCCACCTTCAGGAGTTGGATTAACTGGTCCCGTAGGACAATCATCATCACTCGTACAAGCAGCGAACCCCAATAGGGCTATACCTGCTAATAGATAGTTTCTAAGTTTCATTGTTCAATTCATAATTTTGGTTTTATCTTTCTGCACTTCCTCAGAAAGACGATTTTTTTATTTGTTAGTTTGAAAGTGTAATTCCTATATTTCAATATCCTCTTTAAAAAAAAAATTCTTCTCTTATCTGCTTTTATTACTATATGGTATCAGATAAATCTTAAATACAGAGTTGATACTTTAGTTGCAAAATATATTATTGGCTTGATTGTTGATATATGTATGTTGTGTTTATTTTATGTTTTTTATCTCTTTAATTTTAAAATATTTACATTTAAAAAAGATGTATATATTCTTAAAAGTCCTATTAATAACATGTTTTGACTTTGATAGAATTAAAATAATAAGTAATAAATTAGGCTAATTATACGTAATGTTATATTGATTTATATTACATAAAGATGTCATATTCTCTATTTAAATAGAACTTTAAATCCTTTTGTAGATAAAATAAGGAGTGTTATAAAATGTGCCTAGGTTAAAATAAAATATAGTACTATGTGTTGCATAGTACTATATTTTATATATATTTGCATCAGAATCAAAGACTAAACTGATATGAAAGTTGAAAAGGTGAAGTCACAAATGAGGAGAGGTTTATTAGAATATTGCATTCTCTTATTGATTAGCAAAGAAGCTGCCTATGCTTCTGATATCATAGATCGATTGAAAGATGCAAAATTAATAGTGGTAGAAGGTACTCTTTATCCTCTGTTGACTAGATTGAAGAATGATGGTTTATTGAGTTATGAGTGGCAGGAATCCACTCAAGGACCACCTCGTAAGTATTATGAATTAACTGAAGAGGGAAAACAATTTCTCGAAGAGCTAGAAGGAGTATGGAGTGAATTAAACCAATCGGTGGAATACATAGCCAATGGCAAACTTAAAACTGAATAGAAATGAAGAAGACATTTACCATAAACTTAGGAGGTATTGTTTTTCATATTGATGAAGATGCTTATGATCTTCTAAGTAAATACCTTGAAAACCTTCGATTGTATTTTAACAAGACAGAAGGCAAAGAAGAAATAATAGCTGATATAGAAAGTAGATTTGCTGATCTCTTTAATGAGCGAATCACACATGCTAGTCAATCTATAGTGATTACTGATGTTGAAGACATTATCAAGCAGGTAGGAAGTCCAGAGGAAATATATGGAGAAGAAGAGGGCTCAGAGCAAGAAAATGATGAAGGATCTTCTAAAAAACAAGAAAAAGATTATTCTGGTGCTTTTACTTATCGTAAAAAGCTATTTCGTAATCCCGATGATAAGGTTATAGGAGGAGTTGCTAGTGGAGTTGCGGCCTATTTTAAATTGGATCCGCTATTAGTACGATTGATCTTTTTAATTTTATTGTTCTTCACTTTTGGAACCACAACATTTGTGTATTTGATTATGTGGATTCTGATACCACTAGCTACTACCGCTATCGAAAAGTTAAATATGTGTGGTGAAGACGTTACTGTAGAGAATATAGGCAAACGTGTTAGTGAAGATGCCGATAAGGTAAATAACTCACAGAGTGATTATTATAATACGAAGAATCGTAATTTCTGGAGTGAGCTAATACGTATTGTTGGAATGGTATTGAAGGGGCTATTTCTATTCTTTGTTATTATACTTTCTCCCGTTTGGCTTGTTGTTGTCATTGTTTTAATGGCTTTGGTTTTTGCATTGCTAGTATCTGTTTTTGCAGGTGGTGCAGCTCTAGTAGGAATAATGGGTCAACCTTTCATTATTCTCTCCGAGTCAACTCCTCTTATTAGTGCAATTTCTGGATTAATATTAGCGGGTATTCCTTTAGGGGTATTACTTTATCTTCTGATTAACAACTTCAAAGCTAAAAGTCAACCGATAAGCACAGGTTGGAAGTGGGGTTTATTTATACTTTGGGTGATTGCTCTGATCGTGTTTATCATCAGTGCAGCTCAGATTAATTGGGTTAATATAGAACAACTGGTTCCTAGCATTGCCCATGGATTAAGTAATTATAATCTGATTTTATAATTTTTGCAAATAACAAAAATGCCTCCACTTGTGAAAGCAGAGGCATTTATCATTTATATCAGAAACATTATTTCAACCATTTATCAAGCCATTCAAAGAATGTACGTTGCCATAAAATACCATTTTGAGGTTTGAGTACCCAATGATTTTCATCTGGATAAATTAGTAATTCAGCAGGTATATCTCTCAATACAGCCGCATTGAAAGCTGCCATACCTTGATTTGCTAGAATACGATAATCTTTTTCTCCATGGATGCACAAAATAGGAGTGTCCCATTTGTCTACAAACTTGTGAGGAGAATTAGCAAAGGTACGCTGAGCAATCGGATTGTTTTTCTCCCAATAAGCTCCTCCCATATCCCAATTCGCAAACCACATTTCTTCGGTTTCTAGGTACTGCATTTCCATATTAAAGATACCATCGTGTGCAATAAAGGCTTTGAATCGTTTATCATGATGACCTGCCAAATAATAGACAGAGTAACCACCAAAACTAGCACCAACAGCTCCTAGCTTATCTGTATCTACAAAAGGTTCTTTGGATAATTCATCAATGGCAGTTAAGTAATCTTTAATAACTTGACCACTATAATCTCCGCTAATTTGTTCATTCCATTTTAAGCCAAAGCCAGGAAGACCTCTACGGTTTGGAGCCACTACAATATATCCATGTGCTGCCATAATTTGAGGGTTCCAGCGGAAAGACCAAAACTGACTTACAGGACTTTGCGGACCACCTTGGCAATAGAGTAGAGTAGGGTACTTTTTGTTTGGATCAAAGTGTGGAGGGTAAATTACCCAAGTGAGCATTTGTTGATTATCTGTAGTAGTTAGCCAACGTTTCTCTACATTACCCATATCTAGTTGATCATAGATATGTTTGTTTTCAAAGGTTACTTGTGTTTGAGCACCATCCAATGATACCGAAAATATCTCGTCAGCAGAGCTTAATGAATGTCTTTTACCAATTAATCCTTCTCCACATAGTGCGATAGTTGCATAGTCGTGCATACCCTCAGTAATTTGGGATACTTTTGCTTGTTCTACATCTATAGCATACATTTGAGAAGTAGCGTGCCATACACCAATAAAGTAAATAGATTTACTATCTGAACTCCATGTGTAATCATCCACATTTGATTCAAAGTCTTTACTCATAAAACGCTTTTCTCCAGAAGCTAAATCCATTACGAATAAGCGATTTTGATCGGCTTCGTAACCATCCCTTTCCATACTCAACCAAGATATATATTTTCCATCTGGTGAATATTGAGGATTGGTGTCATAGCCCATCATTCCCTCTGTGATATTAGTTGTGGTATTATTCTTTAAATCATATACATAAATATCAGAATTTGTTGAAATAGCATATTCTTTACCTGTCTTTTTGCGAGAGGTATAAGCTATCTTATCTCCAGTAGTATTCCATGCTATTTGTTCTATTCCACCGAATGGGCGAAGAGGAGATTCATAAGGCTCTCCTTGCATTATATCAGTCAGATTGATAATCTCAGAGCCATTAAAATCGCCCACAAAAGGATGTGGAGCATCTGTAACCCATTCATCCCAGTGTTTGTACATTAAATCATTAATTACTTTGCCTGTAGCCTTTGGAAGATCAGGATGCTTATCAGCTGTAGTTTCTCCCACTTTTACAGTAGAAATTAACACTACTTTTTTCTCATCAGGAGAGAAGCTAAATCCTTCAATACCATTTTCTACATTAGAAAGTTGCTTTTTTTCTGTTCCATCAGCATTCATTTCCCAAAGTTGAGAAGAACCTGATTCTGAACTTATGAAAGCTATTTTAGAACCCTCTTTAATCCATTTGGGACTCCCTTCAGAAAAGGGTGTTGATGTGATTTGTTTATTATTTGTACCATCGGTATTGATGACAAATAACTCTGAATTGCTTTTGTCTAGGGGTACACTGTAGTAAGATACAGAATAAGCAAGCTGTTTTGCATCTGGAGATACATCAAAACTTCCGATTCTTCCCATTGCCCATAAGGCTTCGGGCGTCATTAATCTACCATCTACTTGGATAGTAGATTTCCCGATTAATGATTGGTCGGGTTGCTTTGCGTCTTGAGTAGGACCACAAGCTGATAAACTCATTGCTGCAGCCATAATCATTACTTTTGATTTCATATTCGTTTTTATAATTAGTTTAATTTGTTTTTACAAAGATATCGATCTTATGGTAAAAAGATTTGATATACAAGATAGATATTTTCAGTATATAAATACTTGTTTGGACCTAATTTATTGGTTTAAAGCTAATAGCAGTACCTCCTCCTTTTGCTAAGTGTAAATTTAGAGTATCAGCAGAAGTTACATCCTTCTTGATTATTTCGTAGGATTCAGGATTTGTAGTCCAGTCTGCATCTTTACCATCAGCATAGATAATTGCTTGGTAAGTAGTTTTGGGTTTGAGGAAATCTAAATCTATAGTTAAATCTCTTTCTTCCTCATTGGTTACTGCTCCTAAGAAATAGTTTTCTTTTGCCTTGCGTGCTATAACCACGTATTCTCCAATTTCTCCCTCAAGAGGGTAGGTCTTATCAAAATCGGGATCAAAATCTCTAAAGAACTGAAATGCAGGATGACCTTCGTAATTAGATGGCAAATCAGAAGCCATCTGCATGGGAGAGTAAAGTACCACCCATAGTGCAACTTGCTTAGCAAGCGTAGTATTTACTCTACTATTTCCCTTGTCAAGTCCATTCCAAGCCTTACGTTCTGGTAAGTTCTTTGTGTTTTTATAGAGTATATCAAATATACCTGGAGTATAATCCATTGGTCCTGCAGCAATACGTGTGAAAGGTAGTATTTCATGATGTTCAGGAGGGTTTCCTTCACTCCATGCATTCCATTCCATTCCTCTAGCACCCTCTCTTGTCATGCTATTGGGGTAAGTTCTTCTTATTCCTGTATCTTTTATGGGTTCATGTGCATTTAAAGTGATTTTATGAGCAGCTGTTTTCTCAACCACTTTTCTGTAATGCTGAACTCCATATTGGCTGTGGTGGCGATATCCTTCTTTGAATCCTCCAGCATATCCTGTTTTTAAATCATATATACCTAGACTTGTTAGCCAATTCAAAGCTGAGTCCAACTGTGATTCATAGTGAGGAATATTTCCTCCAGTTTCATGATGTCCAATTATCTTAATTCCTTTTTCTTTGGCATATTGAGCTATCTGCTCTATGTCAAAATCATCGTAAGCTTTGAGGTAATTGAATTCTTGATTAGTTCCCCACGTATCCCAACCTTCATTCCAACCTTCAAAAAGGACGGCATCTATGTTATTCTTTGCGGCAAAGTCTATTAGTTCTATTGCGTTTTTGGTTGTAGCCCCGTGGCGATCATGGATGCTCCATGACTGTATTCCTAGATGCATACCCCACCAGATACCCACATATTTCATTGGTTTAATCCAACTTGTATCCTCGAGAACACAAGGATCATTTAAGTTAAGAATCATAGATGATGCGATTAGGTCTGTAGCTTTATCTACAATGTGCATTGTACGCCATGGTGTATGGAATGTGTTGGGTACTAATGCTTTTGTCCCATTGGGCATTGGAGCTAAATTAGCTTTGAACTTTCTAGGTTCGTAAGATTGGATAGTCATTTCAGGAAAATCAACCAAAGCTGCCTCATGTATCATGGTGTAGGCTAGGTTTTCAAAATTAAAAGTAGCTGGAGTGTTAGCTGCTTTTAGCTCATCTAGAGGTAGCTTACGATACAAATGTTCGTAACTTTCAAAGTCTGCGGGTATAGTCCATGTGGTTGCCGGGTTTACAAAGTTGAACTGAGTCAGTTCATCCATTATCGTAACCGAATCTGTTTTAGCTATATTATATTCATACCTAAAGGCTGCACCTTCATTGAATAATCTGAAAACTAAAGTAAGATGCGTGCCTTCTTTATTCTCCAGTTTTACATTTAGCTCATTATAATGGTTTATATGATGTTTGTTTTCTCCCCAAGGAGCATCCCATTCATCATAATAAGTTTCTAAATGACTGCTTTTTAAGTCGAAATTGTCTGCAAGATTAAAATTTCTATCTGCAAGGAAACCTAATAAGGAGGGAGAAACAAGTTCTTTTCCTTGGTAACTTATTTGGTAATGAGGAGCACCTATTGAGTCTAAAGAAAACTCTAGAGCTATATTACCATTAGGAGATTTTAATTGAGTAGGGTTTTTAGCCGATTTACAGCTTGAGAACCCCAAAAAGACAAATAGAAGTAGATAAAAGATTGGTTTCTTCATTTTATAACTAAATTATTTTGTAGTAGATATTACCTTGAAACGAAGGTAAGAATATTCCAAAGTATTTACAATAAAA
The DNA here is from genome assembly GCF_020741705.1 of Bacteroides coprosuis. NCBI lineage: Bacteria > Pseudomonadati > Bacteroidota > Bacteroidia > Bacteroidales > Bacteroidaceae > Bacteroides > Bacteroides coprosuis. The sequence continues at coordinate 4,944 of NZ_DYYK01000027.1, read as the reverse complement.
TATCAAAAACCCCATATCGTTAAAAGAAGGGTTTTAACGATATGGGGAAAATAGGCTACGTACTAGAATTAAATGTAGCCAGCTTTATCTTTACGAATATAAACTAATATTCTAATACTCTAGGTAAACTTTTAGCTTCTTCAACCCAGACTTCTACCGTTTTAAGAGGAGGAACACGACGAACTAATTTCTTGGTTTCATTTACTTCTTCCATCTTTTTAGTTAGGTTTTCTGCTTTGCGTGTGGCTAGTTCTACAACAGTATCAACTCCAGCTGCTTCAAGTAATTCTGCATATTGAGCTCCAACTCCTTGAATGCGGAATAAATCAACCATATTAGCAAAAGTCAAAATTCTTTTTTCACTAATACCCGATTTTTCTGCTAGTTCTTTACGTTGTTTTTTAGTCTTTGTTGCTTCCAACAATTCATCTGTTGTAGTAATACCTACATCATTAAGTTGCTTAGCCATTACTTCGCCAATGCCTTCAACTTCTATAACTTTGTAGTTTGCCATAGTGTTACAAATAAATTTAAATTAATAGTTAGGTTTATATCACTTCAAAACAACTAAAATGCATTTTAGGCTATATTTAGTTTGTTTAATAATAATAACATAATTAGTGATCGTATTGTTTATCTGGGATGTCATAAAAAAAGAGCGACTATAATTAAATATAATCGCTCCTTAATATATTAAGCTTTAGTTTCTTATTTCTTATTTCTTTTACGTGCTTCTGTTTTCAAAGCTTCTTGTTGTTCTTGCATAGCTTGTAATCTAGCAGCAAAACCCGATTTTTTCTTTTCGGTATTCTTGTTTGCTTCAAGTTTAGCTAATAGTTTTTCTTCGTCAGTAGTTTTGCGTAAGAAAATCATAGTCATAACGCTAATCAATGTTGACAAGAAATAGTAATAACATAAGCCCGAAGGATAGTCATTCAATATAAATAAGAACATAATAGGCATCAAGTACATCATCCATTTCATGGCAGGCATTTGAGGTTGTGCACCTGTGTTTTGCTGAGCCATAGTATATTTTGTGTTTAAGATGTTAGTTACAGTCATCAATAAACAGAAGATACTTAAGTGATCACCTAGCAATGGAATATGAAACGGAAATTTAATAAGAGCATCATAAGTAGATAAATCTGTTGCCCAAAGGAAACTTTCTTGTCTAAGTTCAATCGCACTTGGAACGAACATAAACAAAGCCATAAGTATAGGGAATTGAAGTAACATAGGTAAACATCCACCCATAGGGCTAACTCCATATTGACTATAGAGAGACATTACTTCTTGTTGTTTCTTCATAGCATCCTCTTGATTAGGATACTTAGCATTAATCGCATCTACTTGTGGTTTTAATACTCGCATTTTAGCTGAAGACATATAAGTCTTCTTTGTAGCAGGATATACAATTGCTTTAACTATCATAGTCATGATCAAGAGTACAACTCCCATGCTCATGCCTAAGTGTGTAAGCCAATCGAAGATATTAATAGTAAACCATTGATTGATTTGTTTTACTACAGGCCAACCTAAATAAACAAGTGAGTTTAATTTCCATTTATGATCTTTATCGCTATCAATAGCTTTCAATGTCTTGTAATGGTTAGGACCTAAGTATAAATACATCTGAGTAGCTTCTTTACCAGAAGGGTCGAAGAAGGTCTTCATTTCTGCTTTATAATCCTTGATATACCCACTGCCTTTTTCTTCGGGAGTAGAAGTTAACTTTGAGTCTTTGAAACCTTGGTCTGTAATAAACACAGTAGAGAAGAACTGGCTTCTAAAAGCAATCCAGTTTAGATTCTTTTCAGGTGTTTCTGTCACAGCTTTTGTTTCTGTCAGACGCTCTGTATCTTTATCAAATGTTCTGTAGGTAAGACGAGAAAGTCTGTTTTCAAAAACAAAACCTTGTTCGTGCTGAGGAGTTCGTTGTGCCCAGTCGATGTCAATATAGTCGTTGTGAGCTAACTTACCCTCCATGCCAGTAGCTTTGATTTGGAAGTCAACTAAATAGTCCTCTTTATTTTCAGAGTCTAAGCTATAGATAAAATCAATGTAGCTATTACTATCTGCCATAAGGCGCATAGTAAGACCTGTTTCAGATACATTTACAGGAGTAAAGAAGAAGTCTTTGGATTGAATTACTTCATTTTGATTGTAAAAATTGAAGTTAAAAGAGTTCTCTTGGTCTTTAAACAAGACTAAGTTTGTTTTATTTTCTCCCTTTTCGTCGCCCTGATTTTTATACTCTTTAAGTTCTGCTGAATATACACGTCCACCTTTGTTAGAGAAAGTAACTTTCATTACATCATTTTCAAGTGTAGTGAATTGTTCAGTACCTTCTGAAGCGTTATAGAATAACGAGGTAGAATCCACCTTTATAGGTGCGACATGTGAAAGGGCAGCTGTATGTTTTTCTGTTTGTGCCTCTTGTTCTGCTTGTACAGCAGTAATTGAGTCATTGTACTGCTTCATAGCAGCTACTTGCTCTTCACTAGGTCTTGTAAAAAAGTTAAACCCTACAAGGAGTAAACCGATTAGAACAAAACCAATAATGGTGTTTTTATCCATGAATATTTGCGTTGATTATTTGTGAAAATCTTTATCTATTATCTAGTAATACATGCATGTATGAATGATAAGAATAACGGATGAGTGTGGAGTACTGTACTACCATATTCAGGGTGGAATTGAACACCGATATACCATTTATGAGTTGGTACCTCAATGATTTCCACTAAATCTGATTCAGGATTCTTTCCTACACATTCCATTCCTTTGTCCATGAATTCTTGTGTGTATTTGTTGTTGAATTCATAACGATGACGGTGACGTTCTTGGATGTGTTCACTTTGATAAGCCTCGTAAGCTTTGCTGTTTTTCTTAATCAGACATTCGTAAGCACCCAATCTCATTGTTCCACCTAAACTAGTTATCGCTTTTTGCTCTTCCATAATGTCGATAACATTGTGTTTAGTCTTTTCATCGAATTCTGTAGAATTAGCATCTTTGTAACCCAATACGTTTCTTGCAAATTCTACTGCCATACATTGCATACCTAGACATATTCCAAATGTAGGAATATTATTTTTACGAGTGTACTCTGCGGCAATATATTTCCCTTCAATTCCACGAGCTCCGAAGCCTGGACATATAATAACACCATCTACTTTACTTAGCTTTTCAACTACATTTTCCGAGGTGATGTCACCAGATTGTATATAATCTATCTTTAGTTTTCTGTCGTTGTATGTAGCTGCTTGAGAAAGTGCTTCTAGGATAGATTTATAAGCATCAGGAAGTTCTACATATTTTCCTACCAGACCAATTGTTACTGTTTCAGTGGCATTAGCTCTACGTTCTAGGAATTTCTTCCAAGGCTTAAGTTCTGGTTCTTTACCAATAGGTAATCCCATTTTCTTAAGAATAGTAGTATCTAAATTTTGAGCTTGCATCAGTAGAGGCACTTCGTAGATTGTAGGAGCATCAATAGATTGAACTACTGCATCGTCGGCTACATTACAAAATAGAGCTACTTTTTTGCGTAGATTGTCGTTTAATTCGTGTTCTGCTCTCAATACAAGGATGTCTGGTTGAACACCTAGTGATTGGAGTGTTTTTACAGAGTGTTGGGTAGGTTTTGTTTTTAATTCTTTAGCAGCGGATAAATAAGGTACGTAGGTTAAATGAACACAGATGGCATTACTTCCCATCTCCCATTTTATTTGACGTATACTTTCTATATAGGGTAGTGATTCTATATCGCCTACAGTTCCGCCTATTTCGGTAATTACAAAGTCGAAATTGTTTTTCTTACCTAGTAATTTTACGTTGCGCTTTATTTCGTCGGTAATGTGTGGAATAACTTGAACTGTTTTTCCTAGGTAGTCACCACGGCGTTCTTTATCGATTACACTTTTGTAAATACGTCCTGTAGTGATGTTGTTAGCTTTAGTTGTTTGTATACCTAGGAATCTTTCATAATGTCCTAAGTCAAGGTCTGCTTCATGACCATCAACTGTTACGTAGCATTCACCATGCTCGTAAGGGTTAAGTGTACCTGGATCAATATTGATATACGGATCAAACTTTTGGATGCTAACGTTATAGCCTCTGGCTTGTAGAAGTTTCCCTATAGATGAAGAGATAATTCCCTTACCTAATGATGAGGCAACCCCACCTGTTACGAATATATACTTTGTTTCTCCCACAACTATGTAGTTTTATATGATTATATTAAAAGAATACGTTCTTTTAGTAATTAGAAATAAGAACAAGACCCAAAATGGTGCAAAATTATAAAAAAAGAGTAAGAAAGATAGCTTTATAGTGAACAAATTATATTAATAAGTCGAAAAATCAATTGTTGGTGTCTAGTATTGCTTGTGTTTTCCTTTCCTGAACATTTAAAATATTATTTCTCTTTAGATTTAAATGTTAAATTTAATTTCATTTTCTGTCACATAAATAGAGATAAAACAGCATACTGTGTACTTTATTTATAATGATAAGACCAAATTGTAAGAATTTAGAGTATAAAATTATTAAAAGTATTAAATTTTTGTATATTTGTTATATACCTAAAAGACAAATTCAACCTTGACATGAAAAATGAACCTTATTCTTTTACTAATAATAAATTTAACTCCTTAGCTGAAGTATTACAGGATACCCATTGGTCTTCTTGTTTGAATGTATTGGAAGGGTTATCTCGTATGACTTATAGAAGCTTTTGCATTATTGATTATACGAATAATAAGTTTTTATACGTTTCAGACAACACAAAATCTTTTTGTGGAAGATCTTCTGATGATATAATACGTATGGGGCAAAATTTTTATTATGAAGCTGTTCCAGTATCCGATTTAGAGATTTTGCAAACAGCAAGAAGTGCAGCTTACCAGTTTTTAGAAAATATTCCCGATGTAGAAAAATGTG
>NZ_DYYK01000026.1:0-4489 GCF_020741705.1 Bacteroides coprosuis | reverse complement strand
AAATACGTTTAAATATATATTAAACCTAGCCTTTAAGGTATATCGTTTCTTATTAAAAATAGAGATTGTAGTCACAGGCTGCAAATAAATATTCTACTTCAGAAAGTGGGCTATTCTCCTATTTTGCCTATCTTAAGGAAATCAAAATCTATATTCAATCTATAAGGTTTATATAAACTATGGAAAAGCAAACAACACAAGAGCAACTTTACGATGTATGGGTAAATAAGGTCTATGATTATCTCACTGCGGTAGGTCCTAAAATAGATCGATGTACTAGTGTACTTCAATCAAAACCCGTGCTGGATAATAATTTAGGAGTTGTGTTTCTAGGCTTCGGCCCTACTGGAGATGTTAATTATGTCCATGTAGATAAAAAACGTTTTTATTATGGTAGCCCCTTTTTCTTAACGGATAAGAACGAATGGAGGGTGTGGACTAAGCTCTACGAAGCTTTCGACCAAATAAAATACCTTAATCCTCTTACTGAAGGAAATTATCAATTTATGAATGCTACTTATTTTTGTGCGGAAAATACAGCCAAACTCAAAGATGAATTAAAGCTTCTGGAAGTTGATATACGCTATGAAGATGTTCAAAAACAATGCTTGGAGTTTACTAGCGAACTCATTCACCACATTCTCAAACCGAAATGTATTGTTTGTTTCTCGGTAAAAGACTGTTACAATCCTCTTAAGGCACAGTTTAAGTTTGACAAAGAGGAAGTTCTTACTCCTACAAATAAAGATAAAAAGCCCAACAAGCATATCATTAATAAAGCTCTATGGGGAAAGATTCCTGTATATGGTATGACTCATCCTTCTGCTGCCATCAGCAATGAAGATTGGGATGGAATCGTTCGGGTATTCAAAAAAGAAATGGAACAACTGGGTATCTAAAATAATATATTATATATCGTTTTGCCTATTTAAAGTACAAAATCATCTCAAAAGGGTGATTTTGTACTTGTTTTTTGACCTATCCTTTTAGAGAAGAGGGTTTAAATCTTTATATTTGTTCTACCAACTAAGATAAAGTATAGAATTATGATACTAAATGAAAGAGACAATAGAAAAGAAAGAGCTCTAGATGTAGCGTATAAAATGATTAATGCTGCCCGTACAGCCCCCAAAACGAAAGGAGCAGACTTGATAGAAACGGCTATTGTTACTGGAGAAAATATTCAAGAATTGTCTGAAGAGATGCTCTACCTAGAATACAGAGGCGGTAAGTATCAATTTGATAGAGATTCAGCTAACATTCTACAGGCTGAATGTGTTGTCTTAATAGGTACAAAGGAAAAAGAAATGGGACTAAATTGCGGACATTGTGGATTTATAACATGTGGCAGTCGGTCTAGTGAAGTTCTCTGCGTATTCAATAGTGTTGATGTGGGTATAGCAGTTGGTTCTGCATGTGCCATGGCTGCTGATATGCGTGTAGATACTCGTGTGATGTTCTCGGCTGGATTGGCCGCTCAAAAGCTCAATTATCTACCAGGCTGCTCCATGCTGATGGCTATACCGATAAGTATATCTTCAAAGAATCCTTTCTTTGATAGACAACCTAAGAAATAAGATATATAGTATAATAGATTAAAATGATGTCATTGTTAAAAGACAATTCTGCAGTTTCTAAAACTGCTTTTTTACCGGCTGAATGGTTTCCTCAAAGTGGAGTTCAACTTACTTGGCCTCATGCTGGGACAGATTGGTCGCATATGCTCCATGAAGTGGAAGCTTGTTATATTCAGCTAGCGCGTGAAATAGCGAAGAGAGAATTATTACTAATCGTAACTCCCGAAGTTCAACAAGTTTCCAACTATCTAGAAAGAGCACATATTAATATGAGTAATGTTCGTCTTTTTGAATGTGAAACAAATGATACTTGGGCTCGTGATCATGGTTTTATCACGATGATGGACGGAGATAAACCTCTTCTACTCGATTTTACATTCAATGGCTGGGGCTTGAAGTTTGCTTCTCATTATGATAACCAAATCAATCGGGAATTAGCAAAAGCCAAAGCTGTGCAAGGAGAATATGTCAGCTGCCTAGGCTATGTACTCGAAGGAGGCAGCATAGAAAGTGATGGTGAAGGTACAGTACTTACTACTTCAGAATGCTTACTCTCTCCCAATAGAAATGATCAGCTTGGTAAAACTGAGGTTGAAGAGTATCTCAAATCTACTTTCAACTTAAAACAAGTATTGTGGTTAGATCATGGTTACCTTTCTGGCGATGATACCGATAGCCATATTGATACTCTAGCTCGTCTTTGCTCTACAGATACAATAGTATATGTGAAATGTGAGAATGAAAAAGATGAGCATTATCAAGCACTTAAAAAGATGGAAGAGCAACTCAAAACCTTCCGCACTTTGCAAGGTAAACCTTATAAACTTATTGCTTTACCTATGGCAGATACAGTAATTTTCGATGAAGAAAGATTACCTGCTACTTACGCCAACTTCTTAATTATGAATGATTGTGTGCTGTACCCCACTTATAGTCAGCCTACTCACGATGAGGAAGCACGTATGGCCTTACAAAAGGCATTCCCCGAGAAAGAGATTATAGGTATAGAATGTAGCCCTCTGATTAAACAACATGGCTCCCTACATTGTATTACTATGCAGTACCCTAAAGGCGTATTGATTTAATTCAACAGATAGAAAAGATTTTAATATATGACTAAACAGAGAACAATAAACGTAGGTCTAGTGCAACAGTCCAATAGCTCGGATATCAAAAAGAATTTGATGAAATTGGCTAATAGTATTGCTGAGCTAGCTGGTAAAGGGGCTCAACTTATTGTGTTACAAGAGTTGCACAACTCTCTTTACTTTTGTCAAACAGAAGATGTTGATACTTTCGATTTAGCAGAAACAATTCCTGGACCTTCCACAGGTTTTTATGGAGAGTTGGCAGCTAAATACAAAGTGGTATTGGTTACTTCTCTTTTTGAAAAGAGAGCTCCTGGCCTTTACCATAATACTGCCGTTGTTTTCGATACGGATGGTACTATTGCAGGAAAGTATCGCAAGATGCATATTCCCGATGATCCTGCTTACTACGAGAAATTCTATTTCACTCCAGGAGATATGGGCTTTACTCCTATCCAAACCTCACTAGGTAAACTAGGTATTTTGGTCTGTTGGGATCAGTGGTATCCAGAAGCTGCCAGACTAATGGCTCTTCAAGGTGCAGAAGTCTTAATTTACCCTACAGCTATTGGTTGGGAAAGCTCTGATGCTGCCGATGAAAAGAAACGTCAGCTCGATGCTTGGGTGATTTCTCAAAGAGGTCATGCGGTGGCAAATGGATTACCCGTAATCTCTGTCAACCGTGTGGGACATGAGAAAGATCCGTCTAAGCAAACGAATGGTATTCAGTTTTGGGGCAACAGTTTTGTTGTAGGTCCTCAAGGTGAGTTCCTAGCTAAAGCGGGCAACGATAAAGATGAAAATCTGTTGGTAGAGGTGGATCTTACTCGTTCGGAAAATGTACGTCGTTGGTGGCCTTTCTTACGTGATAGAAGAATTGATGCTTACCAAGAGATAGTGAAAAGATATATCGACTAAAAAGCAAGATAAATTAAAGTAGGAGAAAATTAAAGTAGTTTTCTCTTACTTAGTTTGTGATTTAAACAGATAAATCAAGGGGTACAGCTCTATGAAATATAACTTATTACATTAATTATGAGTTGATACTACCTGAGAATAGTCAAAGCTCATAAAAAGTCATGCAATTCTTTTTGTAATATCGTAAATATACACAAGAAGAGAAGTACATTAATTATTGTTTGTATTTATCGGTAAATGTATGTGGTATATAGTATATATCCCTTTTTGCTCTTGTACATGCTACATAAAATTTATTCCGGGTTGACGGAGTCAGTTGATGGAGAGTGTGTTTTTTATATGCTCCGAGGGTTTTTTTATTCAGAACAATACATACATCTTGAAAACTGTCTAAACCTTTAGATTTACCCCAGTTTTCGGCGAAACAGGAGTACTTGCTAGCTTCTTGATAGAATAGTTTAACTTTTGTGTTATCATTAAAGAGAAAATCTGTTTCAGCTTGGTTATTAACTAAGGTAATTCTTGTGCTATCTTGCCTATGAGAGTTAATTTGAATATCTAATTGCTTTGTAACAAACTCGCAAGTTGCAGGAGAACATCTAAAGCTATTTGAAAGTGACGTTTCGTCAACAGTAATCCCTAAAGTCGACCATTTATTTTTGTATTTCTTGTAGTCTTTATATAACCCACTATTTACATTGCCATCACTACTGGTATCAAAAGTATGCTGATAGAAATCACCCACCAATAGACAATCAATAGTTGTAGGAATAATTGCTTGTATCAAGTTGAAATCATGCCCACCAAGATCTTGAACTTCATCAATCATGAAGTAATCATAGAACTTTTCTATACGTTCCTTAATCAAATTTGGACAAACTTCTATACACAATTTGGCAATTCTAT
>NZ_DYYK01000025.1:0-7445 GCF_020741705.1 Bacteroides coprosuis | reverse complement strand
AATATTCTCAATAAGTTCTTCTTTCTTGTCGTTAGGGAATATGCTTAAATATGCTCTAGCAATACTTAAGTCAGATGTCACTCTTACTTCACTTACAGAGATAAGAATTCCATTAGTAGCTTTAGTTTGTTGAAGGAATATTTCGCTTAATTCTTTTTGTATTAAACGAGATATTTTTTGTTGTCTAGTTGTTTCCATAAAATTTATAACTTTCTGATTATTGTTAATCCATCTCTAAGAGGAAGAATAACCTTTTCTACACGTTTATCATTTGCGATATAGCTATTGAAAGCTTTGATGCCAATAGTTTGCCAATCATTGTTCTTGGGTGTTTCTAATACATGCTCATCCCAAAGGGTATTATCTGCAAGTATATAGCCCCCTTTTGAAAGATGAGCTAAAGTTGTTTCATAATAGGATATATATCGACGTTTATCACCGTCAATAAAAGCCATATCGAAAGTAACACCTAAGTTTGGAACGATATCCAAAGCATCTCCAATAATAAATGTTATCTTATTTGCATAAGGAGAGTTCTCTAACCATGGGCGTGTAAAGTCTTCTTGCTCATCGTTTATTTCAAATGTATACAACATCCCATCAGATTCCAAACCTTCAGCTAAACAAAGAGCAGAGTACCCACTATAAGTACCAATCTCTAAAATATTACGAGGACGAATCATGCTAGTAAGCATTTTTAAAATTCGTCCTTGTATGTGTCCAGAGGCCATTCGCGGGCGAAGTAGCTTTACATGTGTAGCACGATAAAGTGCTTTTAAGTAATCGCTTTCGGGATCGCTGTGATCAGAGATATACTGATCTAGAGCCTCAGTTTCTTTCATTATCTATGAATTATAAGTATCTGTTTCTATTTGGAAGAACATATTCGTCAGCGTATTTTAATACATCTTCTACAGTATTAATTTCCAAGAAAGAAGTACGCATATTTCTTCTACCACTACTTAAGTAGCATACCATCTCATCTTCAGTTAGTCTACCTTCTTTTACAAGTTTTCTAAGAGCAGCAAAATAGTATTCTTGTCCATTAGCTCTTTCAGTAAGATAGATTGCTTCTACACCATAAGAAAGGGCAAGGTGACGCATTGTCTTTTCTTTATAGCAAATTGCTAAAACAGGACATTTACCACGAAATGCAGCTATGTTTCTTGCAGTACGTCCACTATAACTGTCTGTTATAATAGCGCCAATATTCATAAGTGCAGTCGATTTTACAGCTTGTTTAGCTAGGAATGCTGTAACATCAGGGTTTTCTAAAGGAATTTTAATATCATTTTCATCCAATTTATCCACTTCTGCTTGTGCAGCAATAGTTGCCATAGTGCGGACAGCTTCTACTGGATATTTTCCATAAGCAGTTTCACCACTAAGCATTAGTGCGTCAGTACGATAATAAATAGCATTAGCAATATCTGTTACCTCAGCACGTGTAGGACGTGGGTTACTGATCATAGTGTGTAACATTTGAGTTGCTACAATCACTGGTTTTTTAGCTAAAATACATTTTTTGATAATACGTCTTTGAATACCAGGTATACGTTCTTGAGGAACTTCAATACCAAGGTCTCCACGAGCAATCATAATACCATCAGCAATGTCGACGATTTCATCAATATTGTCAACGCCTTCTTGGTTTTCAATTTTAGCAATGATTTTAATATCACTATTATGAGAGTCAAGAATTTCTTTAATATCTAAAATGTCTTGTTTGTTTCTAACAAAAGAGTGTGCAATAAAATCGATGTCTTTATTTATTGCGTATAAGATGTTGTTTTTGTCTTTTTCAGTTAAAGAAGGGAGATTGATACGTACTCCAGGAACGTTTACACTCTTTCTACTAGCAAGAGTTGCTTCATTCATTACTTCACAAACTAAATGGTCTTCTTCTTTATCAACTACACGAAGATTAAGTTCTCCATCATCAATAAGAATATCTTCTCCAATATGTAAATCCTTCACAAAATCAGGATAAGATACAGAGACACAACCTCTCGTGGTTATTTTATTTGGATCACCTATAACGAATACTCTTTCTCCAATTTTATAATCTATTGGTTCATCGCAAGCGGTAGTTCTTACTTCAGGACCTTTGGTGTCCATAAGAATTCCTATACGGTTTGATACAGTTCTTACATTGTTGATTAGGATTTCAAATCCTTCTTGAGTAGCATGTGCGGTATTGATACGTACCACATTCATTCCTGCATCAAATAGTTTTTGCAAAAAATCCACATCACAACGTCTATCAGAAATTGACGCTACGATTTTGGTCTGTTTTAACATCATAATATATTCTATATTTAATTATATCAGCTTTCTTATCTATTAATCAACGCTTCTAGAGCTAGTTGGTATGAATTTAATCCAAAGCCACAAATAACCCCGAGACACCCTGCTGCAATCATCGAGTGATGTCTGTACTCTTCTCTAGCTTGTGTGTTTGAAATGTGAACTTCTATGACGGGGCTTTTTATTGCTCTTATTGCATCTAATAAAGCTATAGAAGTGTGCGTATATGCACCAGCATTAAGGATAATACCATCATATGAAAAGCCAACTTCATGGATTTGATTAATTAGTTCACCTTCGATATTAGATTGAAAGTATGATAGGTCTATGGTAGGGTATTTTAGTTTCATTTGAAGAAAGTATTCTTCGAATGATTGAGCTCCGTAAATTGAAGGCTCTCTTTTACCTACCAAATTAATGTTGGGACCATTAATTATGAGTACTTTCATGTTGTTCGATTATCTATTTTAATATCTTTGTTCTTAGACTTGATACTATCTTGCAAAGATATTAAAATTTTTACTGTAATGGAAGATTTTTCACTGAATAACAAACAGCTTTTACGAGTTATAAATAATTATAGGCAATATTTAAAACTTGAAAAATCTTTATCTCCAAACACTCTTGATGCATATCTGTCAGATTTAGATAAATTAGTTAAATATGCTAACGATGAAAAGCTTTCATTGTTCACTATAACTCTATCTAATTTACAGAATTTTATTGCTAATCTTCATGATATTGGAATTCATCCTCGTTCACAGGCTAGGATTATCTCTGGAATAAAATCTTTTTATCACTTCCTTTTGTTAGAAGAGTATATAGAGGAGAATCCTGCTGATTTATTGGATAGTCCTAAGATTGGGTTTAAAGTTCCTGAAGTTTTAACTTTAGCAGAAATAGATGCTATTATTAATGTGGTAGATGTTAGTACTGCTGAAGGACAACGAAATAGAGCGATATTAGAAACGTTATATAGCTGTGGGCTTCGAGTGTCTGAGTTGACTAACTTAAAGATTTCAAAACTTTACTTTGATGATGGTTATGTTATTGTTGATGGAAAGGGTAGCAAACAGCGATTAGTACCCATATCTAACAGGGCAATTCAAGAAATCAAATACTACTTAATGGATAGAGGAATGTCTATCATAAAGAAGGGGTCAGAGGATACTCTTTTTTTAAATCGTAGAGGGACTGGATTGTCAAGAGTTATGATTTTTAATATTGTAAAGAAATATGCTGAAGAAGCTGAAATATCCAAAAATGTAAGTCCACACACTTTTCGACACTCATTTGCTACTCATTTATTAGAAGGAGGTGCCAATTTGCGAGCAATTCAGAGTATGTTGGGACATGAATCGATAACAACAACAGAAATTTATACTCACTTAGATAAAAGTCTCATAAGGCAAGAGATTTTGGAGTATCATCCTAGAAATAAATAGTTTAAAATAAATAGAATTATCCTTTTTAATTGTTATTTTTGAAGAGAAATTGAATTTGTTATCAAATAGCGCATTTTGTAAAGATTTGTTAGTATAATGTCTTTGTACATCAGAAGACTATTTGATATATTTGCGAATAAATTATAAACATTAAATTTATGCCAATGATGACTAAAAAGTTGTATTTGCCTGCAATAATCGCACTTATTGTAGCGCTTTCTTCTTGCGGTAGTAAAATGGGTGGTTTAACATCTGATTATTTTACTACAAATCCTGCAGTCCTTGAAGCTGTAGGAGGTAAAGTTCCTGTTACTATTAATGGTAAATTCCCTGAAAAATACTTTAACAAGAAAACGATTGTTGAAGTAACTCCAGTTTTAAAATGGAAAGGTGGAGAAGCTAAGGGTAAAACAGCTACATTCCAAGGAGAAAAAGTAGAAGGTAATAACCAAACTATTGCTTATAAAATGGGTGGTAATTACACTATGAAAACTTCTTTTGATTACGTACCAGAAATGGCTCAGTCAGAATTATTCTTGGAATTTAAAGCTCGCAAAGGAGCTAAGACGTACACTATTCCTGCTGTGAAAATTGCTGATGGTGTTATTTCTACTTCTGAGTTAATTAACAATACTCTTGGTTCGGCTAACCCTGCACTAGGAGAAGATGCTTTCCAACGTATCATTAAAGAAGCTCATAAGGAAAATATCATGTTCCTTATTCAACAAGCTAACATTCGTTCTAGCGAAGCAAAAAAAGCTAAAGACTTTAGAGATGAAGTTAAAAACATTAGCGATGCTGTAAACAAACGTGTTCACAGTGTTGAAGTTTCTGCTTATGCTTCTCCTGATGGTGGTCTTGATTTGAATACAGGTCTTGCTAAAAACCGTGAAAAAAACACAGCTAATCTTGTAAATAAAGAATTTAAAGGTGCAAAACTAGACTTGCCTGTAGATGCTAAATATACAGCTCAAGACTGGGAAGGTTTCCAAGAATTAGTAGCAAACTCAAACATTCAAGATAAAGATCTTATCTTACGTGTTCTTTCTATGTATTCTGATCCAGAACAAAGAGAACAAGAAATCAAAAACATTTCTTCAGTTTACTCAACTCTAGCAGAAGACATTTTACCTCAATTAAGACGCTCTCGTTTGATTCTTAATTATGAAATCATTGGAAAATCTGATGAGGAAATTTCTAAATTAGCTAGCACTAATGCTAAAGAATTAAACCTTGAAGAACTTCTTTATGCTGCTACTCTAACAGATAATGCTGCAGAACAAGAAGCTATTTACACTAAGGCTACAGAATTATTCCCAAATGATTACCGTGCTTATAACAACCTAGGTAAACTTGCTTACCAAGCAGGTAATTTAGCTAAGGCTGAATCATTCTTCAAGAAGGCTTATTCAATTGAAGCTACTCCTGAAGTGAATACTAACTTAGGTCTTATCTCTCTTGCAAAAGGTGATAAAGCAACAGCAGAAACTTACTTAGGTAAAGGTGCTGGTTCTAAAGTTTTAAGTGAAGCTATGGGTAATTTATATGTAGCTCAAGGTGAATATGACAAAGCAGTAAGCTCTTTTGCTGATACGAAAACAAATAGTGCTGCTCTTGCTCAAATTCTAGCTAAGGATTACAATAAAGCTAAAAACACTCTTGATGGAGTGAAAAATCCTGATGCTTACACAGATTATCTAAAAGCTGTTCTAGGTGCTAGAACAAACAACAATACAATGGTTGTTGATAACTTGAAGAAAGCTGTACAAAAAGACTCTGCTTTAGCTAAGAAAGCTGCTGCAGACTTAGAATTTGCGAAATATTTCACTAATTCAGATTTTATGAGCATCATTAAATAAGACATAAATACTTATTTAAATACAAAGGCTGTATAGAAATTTCTATACAGCCTTTTTTTATTTGGCTTAAAATAGGAAATTATTAGCTAGATTTTAAGGATGAGTTATATTGAAGAATTTATAGGTTTGAACTTGGTGGTTTTTGGGGAATAAAAAAATAGATTCTATAAAGTAAATTTCAAACTCTTAATATAAAATGGAATTTGTAAGGATCTTTGATCTTGTTTTGTGTAAGGAGCTGTCAATTGTGAAATGTATATTTTTTATGGAATTAGTTGTTTAAGAGCAGCATCAAAATATTTGTTTGTTCTATTCTAAATTTAGGATATGAAATTTTATAATTCTTTCTTATTGTAAATTAGACTTTTATATCAAAATATTTGAATCATTTTTCTAATTTTCTAGATTTTCAGCTATATTGTATTTAAAGTATAAAGAGAAATGTTCTTTATGGCTTATGTATTAGTATTTAAACCTTAATTCATTATAATATGTATTCGTATAAAAAAATTGGCAATAGATTTATTGTGAGCTTAAAAAATGGTACTGAAATAGTTAAAGCACTCCAGCTTTTTTGTAAGGAGATGAATATCAGATCAGGTATTATCGCGGGTATAGGTTCTATAGACGAGATAAGATTACGATTCTTTGATGCAAAGACAAAACAATATTCTAGTCAACAATTTCAGGAACAAATGGAGATTGCTAATCTAATGGGTAATATCTCTACGTATAATAAGGATATATATCTGCATATTCACATAACACTTGGGCGTTCTGATTATAGTGCTATAGCGGGACATTTACTTTCTGCTACGATTAGTGGTACTGGAGAATTCTTGGTGGAAGACTTTGATGCAGATATGATGCGTTACTATAACTCTGAATTAGGTGTCAACTATTACGATTTTGAATAAATATATTATTATAATCGTAAAGAAACCTTTATCTTTGTATTCGCTCTAAAGAGAGTCTTGTAGTTCAACGGATAGAATAGAAGTTTCCTAAACTTTAGATCCGGGTTCGATTCCCGGCAAGACTACTTATCCTTATATAAAGACGTGCAAATGCATGTCTTTTTTTGTACCCTTTATTTTATTGTAAACATATCAGAAATTTACTGTAACTACCTTGTTAGTAAACGATTATTTCTTTTTTTCTTTAATGATGAAAAGACTTTGTTTAATGCAATAGGTTTGCGATATTTGTTAATAGCCTTAATGTATGAGAATGTCTTATTCTTGTATGTTGCTGGCTTTAATTTAAACTTTTAACTTTAAACTATACAATTATGGCAGATGAAATGATGATTAAAGATGTCGATAAAGTTGTTGTCCGTTTTGCAGGTGACTCTGGAGACGGTATGCAATTGGCAGGAACAATCTTTTCTAATGTTTCAGCCGTTTTAGGAAATGATATTGCAACTTTTCCTGATTATCCGGCAGAAATTCGTGCACCACAAGGTACTTTAGGTGGTGTTTCTGGATTTCAAGTACATGTGGGAGCTGATAAAGTATATACTTCTGGAGATAAATGTGATGTGTTGGTGGCCATGAACCCTGCGGCACTCAAAAAAAATATAAAATCACTAACTCCTCGTTCAGTAATTATTGTTGATGCAGACTCTTTTACTGATAAAGATTTAGAAAAAGCCTTATATAAAACCTCTAATCCCTTTGAAGAGCTTGGGATTAAAAATCAAGTTGTTCAAGCCCCTATTTCCTCCATGTGTCAAGAGTCTTTAAAAGATTTTGGTATGGACAATAAGGCTATGCTGAGAAGTAAGAATATGCTTGCTTTAGGTTTGACTTGCTGGTTATTCAATAGACCACTG
>NZ_DYYK01000024.1:0-20592 GCF_020741705.1 Bacteroides coprosuis | reverse complement strand
ATAGGTTTTTAATGACGCAAAAAAATAATTTATACCTAAATTTCCGTAAAATAGTCATATCCTTGATCTTACTAATTTAGGAATCATATAATTAATGATTATTTTTGCTTTTATAAAATAGAAAAAATATTGGAATTTTTTGGAAAAGAGATAGAAAAGTGGTTTGATGAATATGGTCGAGATCTGCCTTGGCGTAAGACAAAAGACCCTTATTTAATATGGATATCAGAAGTTATTTTACAGCAGACTAGAGTTGTACAAGGCTTTGATTATTATATGAAATTTAAAACGAGGTTCCCTAATGTTGAGGCTTTGGCCTCTGCAGAAGAAGATGAGGTTTTAAAATACTGGCAAGGTTTAGGCTATTATTCTCGTGCACGAAATCTGCATGCTGCTGCTAAGAGTATTCAAGGTGATTTTCCTTCTACATATAAAGAAGTATTAGCGCTGAAAGGGGTAGGTGCGTATACAGCAGCTGCTATCTGTTCATTTGCTTATGATATGCCTTATGCTGTTGTTGATGGTAATGTATATCGAGTCTTGTCTCGATACTTAGGAATTAGTACTCCAATAGATAGCTCTTTAGGTAAAAAAGAATTCTCTGATATTGCTCAAGAATTGCTTGATAAGAATAATCCTGCTAAATACAATCAGGCTATTATGGATTTTGGAGCTATTCAATGTGTGCCTAAAAATCCAGCTTGTGAAGATTGCCCTTTAGTGGATTCTTGTTATGCGTATGCTCATCAAATGGTGAGTGATTTACCTGTTAAGAAAGGAAAGGTAAAAGTACGTGATAGATATCTAAACTTTTTTTATATTGTACAAGGAGATTATACTTATATTGAGAAAAGAGTTGGAAAAGATATCTGGCAAAATTTATATCAGCTTCCTTTAATTGAATCCGATCGCTCTTTACCTTTAATTGAATTGTTAGAGAAGTATAAAACGTCAGATATTTTCCTAAAGATGTCTCGTCCTAGTATTAAATTGATTGTGGACGACTATAAACATATATTGTCACATCAGCATTTACATACTACTTTTTATCAAATAGAAGTAGATGATAATTATCAATTAGCAGATGGTTATCTTAAAATAAAACGTGCTGATTTAGATGAATATGCAATTCCTAGGTTAATTCACCTCTTTTTGGAAAAATACATAGTATTTGAATGAATAAAAATATTCATTTGTTGTATAATATTCATATTCTAATTAAATTTGAATTTAAACTAATTATAGATTTTATATGTCAGTTAATAAAGTAATTTTACTAGGTAACGTTGGTAAAGATCCCGACGTTCGTTATCTTGATTCAGGAATAGCTGTGGCTTCTTTTCCTTTAGCTACATCAGAACGTGCTTATACCTTAGCCAATGGTACTCATGTGCCTGAACGCACAGAATGGCATAATCTAGTTTTATGGAGAGGTTTAGCAGAAATTGCTGAAAAATATGTTCACAAAGGAGATAAGCTATACATTGAAGGCAAAATTAAAACAAGATCTTACGATGATCAGAATGGCGTTAAACGTTATATAACAGAAATCTTTGTCGATCAAATGGAAATGCTGTCTCCCAAAAACAGTAGTACCAATGCTCCTCAAGTGGCAGCGCCACAACAATCAGCAGCGCCACAGCAATCAGCAGCACCTCAAGAGCCTGAAGATTCTTTAGATGACCTGCCGTTTTAATAAACGTACATCAAGAATATAAAAATTCTTTTTGTACCATGTTTCACTAAATAAAAACCCTTTTGGAATCAGACACGTTTTTGTATCAATTAGCATCAATCACAGATGGAATTATTATAAATAATCCTTCTTTGCCCGCTATAATATCTATTGTTTTAGCGGGGTTGCTATTGATTGTATCAGGATTTGCATCGGCTTCTGAAATAGCATTCTTTTCATTAAGTCCTTCAGACTTAAATACAATTCAAGAAAAAGAACATCCATCAGATCTTATTATAAGTAAATTATTAGAACAATCTGAACGATTGCTTGCTACCATTCTTATCACAAACAACTTCGTAAATGTTACAATCATTTTGCTTTGTAATTTCTTCTTTATGAATGTGTTTGAATTTACTTCGCGAGTAGCAGAATTTTTTATAATAACCGTAGTTCTAACTTTTTTATTATTGTTATTTGGAGAAATAATACCTAAAATTTACTCTGCCCAGAAAACTCTTGCTTTTTGCAGGTTTGCTGCCCCAGGAATTGCATTCTTTAAAAAAGTATTTAGACCAATAGCTTCTGTATTGGTTCGTTCATCAAACTTTATGAGTAAACGTTTACATACGAAAGCAAATTATAATATCTCTGTTGATGAGCTTTCCCATGCTTTGGAGCTAACTGATAAAACTGAAATATCGGAAGAAAATACAATTCTTGAGGGTATTATTCGTTTTGGAGGGGAAACAGCTAAAGAGGTTATGACTTCTAGATTAGATATGGTAGATTTAGAAATAAAAACCCCTTATCAAGAAGTATTAAAATGCATTATTGAAAATGTTTATTCTCGTATTCCTATTTATAACGATAATCGCGATAATATTTGTGGGGTTTTGTATATAAAAGACCTTCTACCTCATTTAAATAAAGGGGATAATTTTCGTTGGCAATCTATTATAAGACCAGCCTATTTTGTGCCAGAAACTAAAATGATAGATGATTTATTACGAGATTTTCAGGCAAATAAAGTACACATTGCTATTGTTGTCGATGAGTTTGGTGGTACGTCTGGACTGATAACTATGGAAGATATCATTGAGGAGATTGTAGGGGAAATCCAAGATGAATACGATGAAGATGAAAGTACATTCAGGAAAATAAGTGATAATAGCTGGGTGTTTGAAGCGAAGACACAATTATCCGATTTTTATAAAGAAACTCATATTGATGAGGAAGAGTTCGATAAGATAGTAGGAGGAGCCGATACAATAGGTGGTTTACTACTAGAAATAAAAGGGGAGTTCCCTGCTCTTCATGAAAAAGTAGTTTATAAAAATTATGAATTTGAAGTATTGGCTAAAGATAATCGTAGAATTCTTAAAGTAAAACTAACTATTCATCCTCCTGTAGATGAGGAGAGCGATAATGATGATGAGTAATGGCTCTTTTTTTTAAACAGCAATCAGAAGATACAATATTAGGCGTATGGAAAATGAGTGAATCTCTTGAGGAAATTCAGCAGCATCCATATGCTTTTCCTTTTGTAGAACAGGCAAAGGATTTTAAGTCAGAGAATAGACAAAAGGAATGGCTTTCTGTTAGAGTTTTGATACATACACTTCTTGATGAGAAGAAAGAAATAGAATATGATGCTTTAGGAGCCCCTTATTTGGCTGATCGCTCTTATCATATAGGGATAACTCATACTGTCGGTTTCGTTGCTGTAATTCTGGCTAAAACAAGTCGTGTTGCTATAGATATAGAGCTTATAAGTGATAGAGTACATCGTTTAGCCCATCGTGTATTCCATTCCGATGAGTTTTTTTACCCAACAAATGATTTTTTATATTATGAACTGCTTATTTGGTGTGCTAAAGAAACCCTATTTAAATTACTCGGATTATCGGAGATAGACTTTAAATCTCATATTAGAGTTTGTCCTTTCTCTATTGGTGATGGAGAATACTTTTATGTTCAAGAGTTTAAAACTGCAATATCTCAGAAAGTTAAAATTCAATATCGTATTACTGATCAATATGTTTTAACGTATGCTAAGGCATAAAAAATGTCCAGACGAATTCACATCGGCTGGACATTCTAAATAAACTTGGCAGAGTTTATTTTCTACTTTTCGTGAATAAAATCTGGAAAATAAATGCACACTATATGGAAACTATAATGACATTTTGATTCAGAACTTTTTCCTCGAAAGAAATGAAAATACAGATTACAATAGCAGGTCTTCTGACTTATCTCAGTAAATAGACGCCTTCCCAGAATAATCCAGTGGCTTTTTAAAGTCATTCTTTTGTCTATCACCAATAATGAGAATTACAGCAGCGGGACTGTCTAGGATTTTCACCTAATTCCCTCTTATTACTTTTCTAGTGGCAGCAGAAAAAGTAAACTATTGTATTACAAATATAAAAGAATTTATTCTGTAGAACAAATAACTTGAAAGGAATGAATTCTATATTTGCTCTAAAGTTGCTAATATTTCTTCAAGAGCTTTGTCTTTCAGTATCACCTTTTTATCTTTATCTAAAAGATAGAGTGATGGTGTAGCTCTTAAATCATACAGACGGTTTAATGTGATTGTTAAATCTTTGTCATATCCACTTATCCACTCTTTTGGAAAATCTTTAGAGTGTTCTTTCCACTCTTCAAAATTATCCTCTGGATTAATAGATACTATCTGGAGTATTTTATTTTGGATGAGCTTATTTACTAAAGGCGATTCTTTTAATACTTCTACTGTATGTGCACAAACATTGCAGCTTGGATCGTTAAAGAATAGAAGGATATATTTATTAGATTGGACTTGTGATAACTGACCTTTCTTTCCTGTTAACGTAGTAAATGTAAAATCTTGTACCTTTTCGCCTTCATTGTTCTTTTGAATAACTTCATATATAAAGTTGATATGTTCTTTTTCTGTGTCCGATAAATTTTTACTAGCTAATAAAACCTCACAAATAGGAATATAAAGCTTGTCATTACGTAGTGGAGAATTAGCAAAGTAGAGGTATTTATCTGCTAGTTCATAAAATTGCCTGAAGGCCGTACTATCTAGAGTGTCTAACTGGGTGTAAAAGTTTTTTAGTAGAGAAGTGTAGTCTTCTCTTTTGGGATTAAATTGTTGCATCAAATCAATCCAGTTGACCCAACTTTGCTCAATCATGTCTTGGTTATATTGTACAGAAGAATCTCCGAAATTTAGATTATCCCAATAATGCTCTGATAAGAATTTTCCTCTATCTTCTGCTTGGGTATATATAATTGGTATTTCAGGGTAAGGAAATTCCGTAATTAATACTTCACTTTTTGTATTAGTAGATTTATTCTCTTGTGGTATTTTTGATGTTTTAGTATTGCCACATGCAGTTAATATAAATAAAAATATAAAGCTGGAATAAAAAATAGTTCTTTTCATAAGGCTTAAAGTTATTCAGTATTTTTTGGTAGAGTGAAGACAAATTCAATTCCTTTGCCTTCACTACTTTTTACAAGGATGCTTCCTTGATGTAAGAGAATTGAATTCTTAACAATAGCTAGTCCAAGTCCTGTTCCACCCAATTTACGAGATCGTCCTTTATCTACCCTGTAAAATCTTTCAAATAAACGGTTTAGATGTTCACTTGGTATTCCTACACCTGTATCACGATAGCTAAAGAAATAATATTCATCTGTTTCCTTAAAGCAAGATAAAAAGATTTCAATATGTTCTCCTGCATGGGCGATAGAGTTATCTAATAGGTTTCTAAATATGGAATAGAGTAGAGAGTAGTTGCCCTTAACATGTATAGGAGAAGGTAATTCATTGTGGACTATGATGTTTTTTTTGCGAAGATCTAGTTCAATTTCCTCTAGAATCGTTTGAACAAGAAGATTTATATCCATATCCTGATTGTCATACATATCACTAGATTCCTCTATACGTGTTAGTATAGATAAATCTTGCAATAGTCTAGCCAGTCTATTACTTTGAGCAAAACAGCGTTGTAAAAAGCTTATTCTCTTTTCCTCAGATAGGTTTGGATGTTCTACAATTGTCTCTAGATATCCTTGAATACTACTTACAGGAGTCTTTAGTTCATGAGCTATATTTTGAGTTAATTGTTTCTTAAGTTGAATTTTTTCTTCTTCTTTGGTTACATCATTGATGGAAAACTCGAAACTCATATCATCAAATACGATGCATTCTATAATAAATGTTTTTCCATTTTTTTCTATAGATATATTTTTGCGTCTATCTTTTATTTGTGAAGGAGATTGTTGCACTTCATTGATGAACTGAATGATAGGTTCGAATTCTTTTATTTGGAAAACCTCTTCACTGTTTTTTAGATTGATATCTGATATATGGTTGCAATAGCGAAGAAATAATTTATTGACAAGAATTTCGGTTCTATTAGCAGAGAAAATACCTAATCCTTCTCGAGAGAATTGTAAGTGAGCAAAAAGTTTGTCTTTCTCTATGCTTAAAGCCTCTTTTGTGTCTTGTAGTTTACGATAGACATTGATGATATGTCTTGTGACTTCACCCATCTCTCCGCTAGAGTATGGAGCTTCACTTTCCCATTGTATATACTTATCTTCCTCGGCTCGTTGAGCAAATTTTCTTAATTTCCTTATTGCTTGACCTAGTTTGGCTGTATAACTGTAAAAAAGAGAAATAAGGAGAACAGAGATAATAAAACTAAAAGTTAGATAGCGAGTGTCACTTTGTAGGGTGCTCTTTAGCATACTATCATAGGGAACAGCTGTGCGGATTATATAGTTTGGATAAATAGTAGCTGAGAAAAAGTAAGGGGTAGAGGTAGAGTGGTCTTTCCTAATTTGATAACCACTTCCTTTTTCTAATGCTTGTTTAATTTCTTCATTATCCCAATATCCCATTTGAATAATAGTAGCATCTGGAGCATAAGAGTCGAAAACGATTTGTCTTCCTTTCTTTATGATTGTAAGTTTAATATTGGGTAGATCTACTAGGTATTTATCGATATAGAATTGTATCTGTTCTTTGTTGTCAAGATTGGGTAAAAGTGTGTACATTCTATTGTTAATACCTTGAAGTTTGGTATTAAACAACTCAACACGATACACCTTCTCTCTTTGGTACTGATATACAATAAAACTTCCCGCAAAGAGAAGGAATAGTAGTAATACAGTCAAGAATAAGCGATTGTGAAATTGGATAAAATGCTTTTTCTTGTTCATTAGCATTATTTAGTTTCAAAACAATACCCGTAACCAAGTCTAGTAACTAAGTTTTTATCATAATGTCCAATCTTCTTTCTGATACGAGTAATGTTTACGTCCACAGTTCTGTCTGAAATATCTTCTTCATTCACCCATACTTTATCCAGAATTTCTTGTCTAGAGAAAACTCTATCTTTTTGTTCCAGTAATAGCTGTAATATTTCAAATTCTCTTTTAGTTAAAGATATATCTTCACCATCAATAGTTACTTTCTTTTGTTCTAAGTCTATAACAAGCGTATTATAAACTAATTTGGCTGTAGATTTAACTTTACCACCTTCATTTGTTCTCTTTAGTACAGCTTTGATGCGTATTAACACTTCTCGGAGGGAGAATGGTTTAGATATATAGTCATCTGCGCCTGCATTGAAACCTGCAACCATGTCGTTTTCTGTATCTTTTGCTGTTAAGAAAATAATGGGTGTTTTTTCGGTTTCTTTCTGTTCTCTAAGCATTGAAGCTAATCGGTATCCTGATATTTCTCCCATCATAACATCTAGTAGAAATAGATCATATTTACTTAAGTCCATAGCTAAAGCTTCTTCGGCAGAGTTTGCTGCATCTACAGAGTAACCTGCATCTTCTAAATTGAATTGTAAGATGTCGCATAGATCTTCTTCATCATCAACGACTAGTATGTGGAAACGATTCATAATCTTATTGTTTTATGCTAAGTTAATTAACTTAATTGATATGTTATTAATATAACAAATAAAAATATTTTACGGTTTGTCTATTCTGTAAGAATTTTTAAAGAATCTATTTTATTTTCAGTTGAATCTTTACTTTCAATCAGAGCTTCTGTTTTCGTATATTCTTTTTGATCTAGATATACATTGGGCCTTAGTACTCTAATTCCTGTCCAATTTTTATTCCTTTGGAGCATTGTGCTTAGGGGTATAGGCTCTATTATTACTTTTCCCTTAGCCGATGAAGCATGTAGTAAATGTAATTGACCGCCTTGGTATATTGCAAAACCGACATGACTGACATCTAATCCGTAGATGCCTACTGTTAGCGCAATAATATCTCCATTCTTAATCCAAGGCAATCCCTCTGTAGGTAGTTTTTGTTCAGGTAGCCATTTAATAATTGTTCCCGATATACTTTTCTCTACTTCCGCTATTTCTTCCCTGTTTTGAGAAGAATTACTCAAGTGTTTATAATATTGTGGGTGTGTAGACATGTAGGATAAGGCTATGTACATACTATCAGTAGCCTCTAGAGCAGTAATGTCAGTGATGAATTTATTTTTTTCACCTTCTTGGATCCATTCTGAAAAATAATGAAGTCGGGACGTATATCCATTAATAATGCCGTCTCTATATCTTATTTTTTGAAGAAAAGTTTTTTCTGATTGTTTATTGATACTGTCAAGTTGAGCTAAACTTTGAGCTAATACATACTCTACAAAAGTAGTGCAATCTACAGCCTTTTTGTTTACTACTAATTTTTCTTGGTGTCCAAACTCTAGTGTGTGAGCTCTATAAGGGGTACCAATATACTGTAATGCATTCTTGATTATGAGGTTTTGATTCTCTTGAGCATTGCTTGATAGAAAAAAAAGAATAGAAAAAAAGAAGAAGAATACTTTTTTCATAGATTGAGAATTTAAAAAGGAGAGCTAGAAAGCTCTCCTTCACTATATGTACATCAAAAAGCTATTTCAATTTAACATTTTTGGTTGCTTTGATAAAGTAACAGATAAGTAGTGCGTATGCTACTAATGAAGCAGCTTCAGATAGGCTGTTTTGTAACCATTCATTATTGATTAGGTTAATATCTGCAAAACGTAATCCTGCACTTACTACACCCATTAATGCACCCCCTGCAATGAATCCCGAAGCTAATAACGTTCCTTTTTCAGAACGAGCTGTATTAAGTTCTTGATTTTTTCCTCTTGTTACGTACCAGTTTATTGCCCCACCAATAAACAAAGGAATATTTAGTTGGATAGGTATAAACATACCTAATGCAAAAGGGAGAGCTGGTATCTTACATAGAGTAAGTACTACTGCTAAAGCCGCACCAATACCATATAATAACCATGGAGCTCCTACACCACTCATTAATGGCTCAATTACAGCTGCCATAGCATTTGCTTGAGGAGCTGCAAGCTCGCCAGTTGTGAATCCATAAGTTTTATTTAGGATAATCATTACTCCACCTACAGTAGCTGCGGAAACAATTGTTCCTAAGAACTTCCACATTTCTTGTTTGACGGGTGTTGTGCCTAACCAATATCCAATTTTTAAGTCGGTAATAAAACCTCCTGCCATTGACAGAGCTGTACACACGACACTACCCATAATTAAGGCAGCAACCATACCTGATGTTCCTTTTAACCCAACAAAGACCATCACTACAGAAGCAATGATTAGAGTCATTAGTGTCATACCAGATACTGGGTTACTTCCAACAATTGCAATTGCATTGGCTGCAACGGTTGTAAATAAGAATGCTATGATAGCTACAAGGAGGATAGCAACAGCTGTATGAACGATATTTCCTTGCATTACATCAAAGTAGAAGAATAATGCTGTAACAGTAAGTGTTATAATAGAGCCTATCGCAATAATCTTCATGGGGATATCTCTTTGAGTACGAGGAACATTTGCTTCTGCTCCTTTTTCTTTCCCAGAAAGCTCTTTTGCTGCTAATCCTACTGCACTTTTAACAATACCCCAAGATTTAATAATACCAATAACTCCAGCCATAGCAATAGCGCCAATACCTAAACTTTTGCCGTAGTTTGCAAAGATATCTTCGGCACTCATAGCTCCTACTGTCTGAGTGATTTCAGGGTTCCACATATTTAAAATAGTGTCTCCCCATATAGCAGACATACTTGGTACTACTATCCACCATACAGCTAATGAACCAGCACATATAATAGTCGCATATTTTAATCCAATGATATATCCTAAACCTAATACTGCTGCTCCCGTGTTGACCTTAAATACAACCTTGGTTTTGTCTGCCAACATAGCTCCCCAAGATACCATACGAGTAGTTACTACTTCATTCCACCAACCAAAGGTTGCTACGATAAAGTCATATAACCCTCCAACAATAGCTGCTATTAGTAGTGGTTTTGCTTGGCTACCGCCCTTTGCTCCCGATACTAAAACTTGAGTAGTTGCAGTTGCTTCAGGGAAAGGGTATTCTCCATGCATATCTTGAACAAAGTACTTACGAAATGGAATTAAGAAAAGAATACCCAAAACACCACCAAGCAGTGAACTAATGAATATTTGAGAAAAATGGATAGTAATTTCATCAGGATATTTGTCTTGAAGAATGTAAAGAGCAGGTAATGTAAAAATTGCTCCCGCTACAATTACTCCAGAGCTTGCGCCGATAGATTGGATAATGACATTTTCTCCGAGTGCATTTTTTCTTTTTGTTGCACTCGATATTCCTACTGCTATAATTGCAATTGGAATGGCTGCTTCAAAGACTTGTCCAACTTTTAATCCTAAATATGCTGCAGCTGCTGAGAAAAGGATTGCCATAAGGATCCCCCATGTTACAGACCATGCATTTACTTCAGGGTAAGCTTTGTTGGGACTCATAATGGGATTATAAATCTCACCTGATTTTAATTTCCGAAAGGCATTTTCGGGCAGAGTTATTTTATCCTGCTCCATCTCTTTCATGTTCTTGTAGTTTAGTTATTTAAAATATGTTTATTTTGTTCTTAATAGTCAAAGAAACTAAAAAAAACGGAGAATCTGAAAAGACCCTCCGTTTTATATTTAATATAAATATTTGTTTTATAGCTTATTCTGTCATGGTACCTTCAATAAATAAGCGAGTAGTAGGTGTTTTAGCATTACTACGTACTATGATAGATTTTTTGAAGAAGCCAAGAGGCTTATCAGTCCCATTATAAACTACTTTAATAGAACCTGTTTTACCTGGTTGAACAGGCTCTTTTGAAAATTCAGGAACAGTACATCCACAAGAAGCAACTACTTGATGAATAACTAAAGGAGCATCTCCAATGTTAGTGAAAGTATAAGTAGCAGTAGCAACTGGTTCTTTTTCTGAAAAAGTACCTAGGTTTTGTGATGTCTTCTCAAATTTTATATCGGCATTCTTGGATTGAGCATTGATTAATCCAACACTCATAATCATTAAAAGCGATAGCAAAACTAATTTTTTCATGATTTGAATTTATTTGTTTCGGCTTCAAAGTTAATCATTTAGAGAAAAAATAGAAAATTAATTAGCTTTTTCTAACTGAATTCCTATTTTCATACCGTCGTAGTTCTTAGCTAAAGCTCCGATTGTTTGTAGAGAGGTACTTTGAGATTTTTCACTAATAAAGGTTATTAGATCCATTAATTTATCAGCCTCAAAGAGTAAAGACATTGTTTCTAAGCTGTGATTGACATCAGCATTAAATGACATTCGCTGTGCTAGAGATATTGTCATTACTTTTTGGTCTTTTGATAATTGATAGGTTGCTGGTAGCTTTTTGTTTTTAGCTTGAATCATTAATTTGCCATCCTTTTCAAATTGAAACCTAACCATCCCTAAGCTAATTCCCAAAGAAGATAGTTGCTCATTAATCTTTTCTTCAGCGGCTATTGCGGCCATTTCGGCTGCAGCTTTTTTTAGAGCATTATCCGTTTTTAATTCTAGTGCAGTTCCTGCATATTGCCAAGTAGATCCTTCTAGTTTAAGGGGTGTCTTTATTCCTACATTAGAAGCCATTCGAGATACATTTTTCTTAGAGAATAAATTTTTCAATGATTGGGCATCAGTTGATTGTAATCCAATAAAAAGGGTACATAAAAGTAAAATTACTTTTTTCATATTAAGTTATTTCTTTAGTGTTTCGTTTATTTGTTCTATGTAGTTGAGCATTTCATCTCGTCCCATTCTTTTTTCTGATGAAGTAATAAAGTATGGAGGAAGTTCTTCCCATTGTTTTTTAAGTTCATTTAAAAATGCTTCAACGTTGCTGTCGAGTTTATTCTTTGTTAGTTTATCGCCCTTGGTAAAAACAATGGAAAAAGGAATGTTGTTTTCACCCAACCATTCAATAAATTCTAAATCGATTTGTTGTGGACTTAAACGGCAATCTATTAGAACAAAGAGATTGGTCATTGCTGTTCTTTCGAGAATATAATCTTCAATGATTGTCTTTATTTGTTGTTGGCCTTTTTGATTCCTCTTGGCATAGCCGTATCCCGGTAAGTCTACGATATACCATTCTTCATTAATCAAAAAATGATTAATGAGCATCGTTTTTCCTGGCTTAGCAGATGTCATAGCTAACCCTTTGCGATTAGTTAGCATATTTATCAGCGAAGATTTACCTACGTTGGATCGTCCAATAAAGGCATATTCAGGTAATCCATCTGTAGGACATTTTTTTACTTCTGTATTGCTGATGACGAAGTTTGCGCTATTTATGTGCATATATTTATAATCTTTTAGTTTCTATGTATTTGTTTGGTTTTGAAAATAATATTAATCCTGCATAAGTTAATAGTCCATTGAGCATTAATAGCTCATATCCCAATTTGTAGTTGAAGTAATAAATCATGTATTGATCTAATAAGTAACACAAAATAGGAGATGCTATAGCTATATAAGGAACAAATTGGTCTTTTGTTTTTCGTTTGGTAAATAGTCCGAAGGCAAACATGCCTAGAAGAGGTCCATAAGTATAGGATGCAATGATGTAAATAGCATCAATAACTGTTTGGCTATTCATAATATCAACAAAGCAGATACATGCTATTAGTAGTATAGACATGATAATATGTACCCAGTGTCTTTTTCGAATAGCTTTCTTTTTTTCTTCCTTTTCTATGTTAAGTAAGTCCACACATACACTGGTGGTCATAGCTGTGAGTGCAGAGTCTGAATTACTAAAAGCTGCAGCTATGATCCCTATTGTAAACAAGATTACTACTGTCTGCCCAAGATATCCATTGGTTGCTAATAAAGGTAATATATCATCTGATTTAGCTGGAAGTTCTAACGATATTTGAGAGGCTAAAGTTAGGAGTAATATACCCAGACAGAGAAATAAGAAATTGAGTGGGATGAATGCAAATCCATAGCTATACATGTTTTTTTGAGCATCTTTTATATTCTTACAGGTTAGATTCTTTTGCATCATATCTTGGTCTAGTCCAGTCATGACAATAACAATGAATATACCACTAAAAAATTGTTTGTAAAAGTTTTGTTTGCTTACCCAATCATCCCAAACAAACATTTTGCTATGTGAGTTCTCTTGTATAGTGTTCCACGCTTCTGCGAAATTTAAGTCTAATTGGGTCATCACAGAGTAAATGATAGCTAAGAGGGCTAAAACTAAGCATAAAGTCTGTAGAGCATCTGTCCACACAATTGTTTTTATGCCACTTTGATGGGTGTAAACCCAAACTAAAAACACAGCTCCAGTAGCAATTGTCCAAAGCGGAATATTCCAATCTTGAAAAACAAAGTGTTGTAATATAAGACAAACTAAATAGAGTTTTGCAGCTGTTCCTAACATTCGTGATAGGAGGAAGAAAATAGATCCAGTTTTATATGCTTTTCTACCTATCCTTTGTTTTAGATAAGAATAAATGCTAGTCAGTCCGAGCTTATAATAAAGAGGAAGGAGTAGATGTGCTACTATAAGATATCCAAAGAAAAAGCCGAATACCATCTGCATGTAAGTCATATCGATATCTCTAGCCATGCCAGGTACTGATACGAAAGTAACACCTGAAATTGATGCACCAATCATGCCAAAGGCTACAATAAACCATGGAGATTTATTTTCAGCCTTAAAAAAGATTTGATTGGAGTTTCCTTTTCTACTTGTAATTTTACTTATAGCAAAAAGCAAAGAAAAGTATATTATAATTGTTATTATCACTAGCATAGTGATCGCAAATATACTACTTTTTAAAGATACAGAATCAGTTTAATTCTAAGTATCTAAATTATTTTATAAATCGTGCTACAATATTGTAAATCGTGATAAATAATAAGATATACTGATTTCCTTCTTATATTTGTAAACTGAATAAAGGGAATATCAATTTATGAATCAACAATACCCATCCGTTTTACTAGAAAAAGCTGTAGATGAATTTTCAAAGTTACCTGGAATAGGTAAAAAAACAGCTATGAGACTTGTTTTGCACTTATTGAGACAAGACAAAAGTGCTGTTGAGTCTTTCGGAAATGCGATAATAACATTGAAGAGAGAAGTTAAATATTGTCAGACTTGTCATAATATCTCAGATACAGAATCTTGTCAAATATGTTCCAATCCTCAAAGAGATCATTCACTTGTTTGCATTGTTGAAAATATTCGAGATGTAATGGCTATAGAGGCTACCCAGCAGTATAGAGGAGTATATCATGTGTTGGGAGGTATCATTTCTCCTATGGATGGTATTGGTCCAAGCGATTTGGAAATACAAAGTTTGATTGATCGAGTACAAGCAGGTGGCATAAAAGAGGTCATTTTTGCTTTGAGTACCACAATGGAAGGTGATACGACCAATTTCTATATCTATCGCAAACTAGAAAAATCGGGAGTGGATATGAGTGTTCTTTCTAGAGGGGTTTCCGTCGGTGACGAGTTAGCTTATGCGGATGAGGTTACACTAGGGCGGAGTATTGTTAATAGAACAAAATTTAAAACTACATTATAACAGATAAAAGATGGAAAATAAATACGTAACAGCTACTTTAAAAAGCATTAAGAAGACTTATTATTTATTTTGGTTAATCCTTGTAGCAATAGTTGTCGTCGGAGAGATTGGAACAGACTGGAATGGTATATATGCCGATAATGGTATGTTTACTTATGTTGCAGAAACTGTGTCTATTTTAGTAACAGGTATATCAATACCTCTTGCTCTAAAATTATTTGGGAAAAAGATAAAATCTATACAGCCATCCGATTCTATCGAATATGGAAGTGCACTATACCAAAAGTGGTTTGGTTTTAGACTCTTAATATTAGGCGTTGCAGCAATTGTGTCTTTATTTACTCATTATTTAGCGATGAGCTATACAGGCTCTTTGTGTGCTATATTAGTGGGATTTGCTGCTTTGTTTTGTATTCCATCAAGGAATAAACTCTATTTTGTTCTAGAACCAATTATAAATAAAGAGATAAAGGAATAATCAAATGCAAGGTAACTCCCTTTTAGAATCGGATCAAATACTTCTTCGTCCTATTGAACCTGAAGACTTAGAATTACTTTATAGAGTAGAAAATGATGGAACTGTTTGGACTAGTTGTAATACCACTATGCCTTATTCTAAATTTTTCTTGAAAAAGTATTTAGAATCTATGCAGGGAGATATTTTTTCGGATAAACAGTTGAGGCTTGTTATTGAACAAAAGGCAAATTATCAACCAATAGGAATAATTGATTTATACGATATGGTTCCTCTTCATCAGCGTGCTGAAATCGGTATTATTATTTTGGAAGAGTTCCGTAGCTTAGGATATGGCAAAGAGGCAATCTTTTTATTGCTTGAATATGCTTTTAGCCATCTTTTCCTTCATCAAATTTATGCTTATGTTGCGGTATCCAATACTCAAAGCGTACATCTGTTTAAATCTTGTGGATTTGAAGAGGTAGCTCAGTTAAAAGATTGGATTTTTACCCAAGATGGCTTTGAAGATGTGTTACTTCTTCAGAAGGTAGCAAAAGATTAGTTTTGCGACGGTACTAAAGGATATCTAGCCCATAGTTTATACTTATAGCCCATATTGTGTAGAATGTTTTTCCACAAGAGTTTGGCTGATTGGTTTATAATATACTCTGCTGGCTCTTCCGTTACGAGCCATGTGTTAGTTTTAAGTTCATTTTGTAGTTGTTCAGGTCCCCAACCCGAATATCCTAAGAAAAATCGAAAGTCATTAGGCTCTACTTTACCTTCGAGAAGTAGTTCTTTTACGATATCAAAATCGCCATTTAAATAAAGTTTATTGGTTATGGGTAATGCTGCGGGTATATGGCTATGGCTATGTATGAAAAATAGAATATCTTCTCCCAATGGGCCACCACGATATAAGGGTATATTTTCTAATCCTTTAAGATCGGTGATAATGTCATTTAATGATTGGTGCATAGGAACATTTAATATAATTCCCATACTACTTTCTAGAGAATGGTTAACTAAGAGTACAACCGATCTACTAAAAGGATAATCCGTTAAAAAAGGCTCAGCTATTAACAGCTTACCTGTGTCAGGGATTTCCTGATTATATTTGATGCTAAATATATTTTCTGAATTCATCATATACCTAATATAAATAATACTTTTTTGTTAAAAGAATAATTCAAAATGATTAAAATTTTTTTTAGCTGGTTTTCAATGAATTAATAGGAGTGTACTAAAATAATTTTACAAAAGTGTTGCAGGGTATAAATTTATATCTATCTTTGCACCGCAATCAAGAGAGATTGTGTGAAAAACGGTGTGTTAGTTCAGCTGGTTAGAATGCCTGCCTGTCACGCAGGAGGTCACGGGTTCGAGTCCCGTACATACCGCAAAAAGGAGTAAGATTTTTCTTGCTCCTTTTTTTGTATCTACTATTGATGATCTCTTTGGTTGATTCTATAATTAAAATCTCTATCACTTAGTAATGTTTTATTGGTAACATAAGTGTTCTATATCCAAAAAGAGATAGAATAAAAGATGTCTTTTAATAACTTATTGATATCTAGTAAATAATAAAAAAACAGTAATGAGTAGTAATCTGTTAGAATAACTAAGAACTCATAGCTTCTAAATCATTAATATCAATTTTATGTCTTTTTTACCTCTGATAAATAAGTGTCAAAACTCTAATAATAGCTCGTTTAACTGCTGAAAAATAGTTAATAAAAAGTGTATCCTTATAAAAAAAAAGCGATATTTGCAGAATGGGAAATTTGGATAGTCTAGCTAGTATTATTCTTCAGGGACTAATAATTGGAGTGGTTGTTTCTGCACCTATGGGTCCTGTAGGAGTATTATGTATCCAGCGTACTTTAAACAAAGGGCGTTGGTATGGCTTTGTTACTGGCTTAGGTGCAGCTGTGAGTGATATTATTTATGCTGTACTCACAGGTTTTGGAATGAGTGTTATTGTTGATTTAATAGATAAGAATATTTTTTATCTTCAGCTATTTGGTAGTATACTTCTACTTGGATTTGGTGTTTATACCTTTATGTCAAATCCTGCTCGTTCATTGAGACCAGCCAATAAAAATAAGGACTCTTATATCCGAAATTTTATAACAGCATTATTAGTAACGTTATCCAATCCCCTTATTATATTCCTATTCATCACACTATTTGCCCGATTTTCTTTTGTAAAACCAGCAATGAATCTTACTCAGATAAGCATTGGTTATGCCTTTATAGCGATAGGAGCTCTTATTTGGTGGTTTGGATTGACTTATTTTGTTCATCGAGTAAGTAGTCATTTTAACCCTCGTGGAATTTGGGTTATGAATAGAATTATTGGTACTATAGTCTGTATTGTAGCTATTGCTGGAGTCGTACTTACTTTAGCAGGAAGTTCTTTATATTAAAATAAAAAAGATATGTTTAAAATAGCAAAGAAACTTAAGCAGAAGAATATTGCTGAATATCTGATATACATGTGGCAAATTGAGGATATGATTCGTGCCTATAGTTTAGATATAGATCTGATAGAAAAAGAACTCATTAATCCTTCTGTGGTATCTTTAGAAGAGCAGGAAGAGGAAAAACAATGGTATAAAGAGTTAGTAGAAATGATGTATTCTGAGGGTGTCAAGGAGAAAGGACATCTACAAATCAATCAAAATACAATTATTATTTTAACAGATTTGCACAACGAGTTAATATCTTGTACTAAGTATCCTTTCTACAATACTTCTTATTATAAAGCGTTGCCTTTCATAGTTGAATTGCGTGCAATCAATAAAGATGAAAAGAAGTCGGACATTGAAATATGTTTTGATGCCTTGTATGGAGTAATGTTGCTTCGACTTCAAAAGAAAGAGATTACTCCTGATACGGAGAAGGCTGTGAATGCTATATCTGGCTTCATCGCAACTTTAGCTCACTATTTTGAAAAAGATAAAGCAGGTGAATTAAAATTTGATTAATAATGAATATTCTGATTACTGGTGCTAATGGACAGTTGGGGTCTGAGTTTAGAGAACTATCGCCTCTTTACTCCAGCTATAATTTCTTCTTTGCTGGTTGTGATTCTCTGAATATCTGTGAAGTAGAGGCTGTACGTGAGTATATATCCGCCCATAATATTGATTTTATTATAAACTGTGCGGCATATACTGCTGTTGATGCAGCAGAAGAGAATCCAGTAGATTGTGATAAGGTAAATCATACAGCAGTATCCAATTTGGCTAAAGTAGCAGATGAGTATGATGCTGGCTTGATTCATTTTTCAACTGATTATGTATTTGATGGTTCTAAGAATACTCCTTATACAGAAGAAGATCCTACTTCAGCGCGAGCTATTTATGGTATAACAAAGCTAGCTAGTGAACGTGTGGCTTTAGCTAAATGTAATAAGGCTATGGTTATAAGGACCTCTTGGGTATATTCTTTTTATGGACATAACTTTGTGAAGACTGTATTGAAGCAACTTCAGCTTAGAGGATCTATGGGAGTTGTTTATGATCAGATAGGGACTCCTACTTATGCCAAAGATTTAGCAAAGTTTGTACTTAATGTGTTGAGTACTGATTTTATACCAGGGTTATACCATTATAGTAACGAAGGTGTTTGTTCTTGGTTTGATTTTGCTAAAATGGTACAACGATTTGCTGGTCTAAAAGGGGAAATTTACCCTATTCACTCTGATCAGTATCCTGCAAAAGCTCCTAGACCTGCATATTCTGTACTAGATAAAACAAAGGTAAAAGACACCTATAACATAAAGATTCCTTACTGGGTAGATAGCCTAGAGGAGTGCATTCAGAGAATTCAAAACGATACTAATAAATAGATAAAAGAAGAGAGTGGTGTTTTGTGAAGCAACCACTCTTTATATTGAGATATACATTATGGCTAAAATTCGCGAGATAGAGAGACGTCGTACATTTGCAATTATTGCTCACCCTGATGCTGGTAAAACTACATTGACTGAGAAGTTCCTTTTGTTTGGTGGACAAATTCAAGTAGCAGGTGCTGTAAAGAGTAATAAGATAAAAAAGACTGCAACCAGTGACTGGATGGAAATCGAAAAACAACGTGGTATTTCGGTTACTACATCGGTTATGGAGTTTGATTATAAAGATTTCAAGGTTAATATTCTGGATACCCCTGGTCACCAGGATTTCGTTGAGGATACATTCCGTACGCTAACTGCTGTAGATAGTGTTATTATTGTTGTTGACGGTGCTAGAGGGGTAGAAACTCAGACAAGAAAACTGATGGAAGTTTGCCGTATGCGCAAAACTCCAGTAATTATCTTTGTAAATAAAATGGATAGAGAGGGTAGAGACCCTTTCGATTTGTTGGATGAACTTGAAGAAGAATTACAAATTGGTGTACGTCCTCTTTCTTGGCCGATAGATCAAGGTGCTCGCTTTAGAGGTGTTTATAATATTTATGAAGATAAATTAGATCTTTATCAGCCTTCTAAGCAAGTAGTAACTGAAAAAGTAGAGGTACGTGTTGATAGTGATGAGTTATTAAATTATATCGAAGAAGGTCAAGCTCAACAGCTTCGTGAGGATTTAGAACTTGTAGGCGGTGTATATCCAGATTTTAATAGAGAAGAATATTTAAATGCTGAAATGGCTCCTGTATTCTTTGGTTCTGCCTTAACTAATTTCGGTGTGAAAGAATTATTAGACTGTTTTGTAGAAATAGCTCCAAGTCCACTTCCCACTAAAGCAGAAGAGAGATTAGTAAAACCAGAAGAACCTAAGTTTACTGGCTTTGTTTTTAAAATAACAGCAAACATTGACCCTAATCACAGATCTTGTGTGGCTTTCTGTAAGATATGTTCAGGTAAGTTTGAAAGAAATGCGCCCTATTACCATGTCAGACATGATAAAACGATGCGTTTCTCATCTCCAACACAGTTTATGGCTCAAAGAAAAACTACTGTAGAAGAAGCTTGGGCAGGCGATATTATAGGGTTGCCAGATAATGGAACTTTTAAAATAGGGGATACCTTAACTGAAGGAGAAAAGTTGCACTTTAAAGGCTTACCTAGCTTCTCTCCAGAGATGTTTAAATACATCGAAAATGCCGATCCGATGAAGCAAAAACAATTAGCTAAGGGCGTTGAGCAATTGATGGACGAAGGTGTTGCTCAGTTATTTGTAAATCAGTTTAATGGTCGTAAGATTATTGGAACTGTTGGGCAGCTTCAATTTGAGGTTATTCAATATCGTTTACAAAACGAATACAATGCTTCTTGTCGCTGGGAACCTGTACGTTTGTATAAAGCTTGTTGGATAGAGAGTGATTCTAAGGAAGCTCTGGATGAGTTCAAAAAGCGTAAGTACCAGTTTATGGCAAAAGATAGAGAAGGGAGAGATGTTTTCTTAGCGGATTCATCGTATATGTTGCAAATGGCTCAAAGTGATTTTAAAGAGATTAAATTTCACTTTACTAGTGAGTTCTAATTCACATAAAAAATAGATAATCAAAGG
>NZ_DYYK01000023.1:0-2885 GCF_020741705.1 Bacteroides coprosuis | reverse complement strand
TATTTATCTAACATTTCATTTGTGATTCCAGTTAACTCTTGTACTTTTTTAGGAATTTGTTTGTCCGTGTAGACTAAAGCATCGAATGATCCCATTTCTTCTCCAGTCTTGCCATCAATAGTAATTGCCCCCACTTCAGTAACTCGATCACCATTTAATACGTTGAAACCTGTTGTTTCAAAATCTAGTACAACAATCTTCTTATTTGGTCGCATAACTTTATCTGTATTAGTCATTACTTATCTTTATATCCTCCTCTTTATCATTCTTTGCATCTATTAAGACACTTTTAAGCGCCTCTACTTTGCAGTTTAATTCTTTGACTTCATTACGTAAATAATTATTTTCTTCTGCCACCTCATCTGACACTGGAGTACCAAATACTTGGATGTCTGTAGAATAAGGGAAGAAACAACCGATATGAAAATATAATTGAAGAATTTCTCTGGGAGTGCCCAAGAACCCTTCTTCTATAATAATCGTTTTGATATTTTCCTTACCTTTAATTAAATCTGTGTTGTCCATAAATTCACTGAAGGTAAAGATTTTACCATTCATAAATAATAAATCATCAAACCGTTTGATAAACGACTTGTCAGGAACAAGCAAAATACATTTGTAATTTTTGCTTAATATGATACCCTTAATCATTGTTGTTTTTCCAGAGCCTCGTTTCATATCATGAACATTTAACATTTTAATTCTTCCTCCTTTTATTTATATATCTATACTACACTATATTCCGCAACTTGTCAACCGTTTCTATTAAGATTATTATCTAATTCAATTAAATTTGTAAAAATACCTTCTAAAACAGAAACAACAATGCTATTACCTGCTTCCTTATAAAGTTGTGAATTCGACTGAATTGCTTGTGCTTTGTCAAAGTCATCGTCTGTAAAAGCCATAAGCCTCCAATATTCTCTGGGCGTAAGTTTTCTAATTCGATAATCTTGTAACGTTCCTAAATTGCTATGTGTTTCCAATGTTTGTATGCCCCCCCTGTACTCTTCCACGTCTTGTTTTACTATTTGGATAGGCTAAATCAATGCCGTCACCATTATGGGCTTCTATGTACCCTTTCTTTGTTGCATTCTTAATTTTTATGTTGAAACACCTCCAAAACATAATTATCTTTTAAAACTGTTGTTAAAGTATTTGATGTTTGTAAATAATTAATTTCAAGGCTTTGAGTCCATTTGTTTTTATTATCTTTTTTTCTACCTCTTAGTGCACAAATATAATATTTCATTTCTTCACCAATATTTTTACAGGATCTTTATAATCTCTCGCCAATAAAGTGGGACATAAACCATTGATATTATAAACAAGGTACCCACCATGTTTCCCTTACCTATTTTGCCTATTTTGATTAATCTTTTTTCACTAGTATTTGACAAATATGACCACCTCCAGACCCTGTATTATTAGTTGGAGCTATTCCTTTAGTGGAGTAAACTCTGCCCCGTTGAGGGTTCTTCCAATTACCTGTAGTGATATAGTTACCAATTTGAAGAACTTTTTTATCTTGATTCACTGTTAATTCTCCTAACAAGAATCTTAGATGGGTCTTTGTAATCTCTAGCAGACAATGTTGGGCAGATACCTTTAACAGAATATATTCTACCTCTTTGTTGATCGCTCCACGCACCAGTTTGAACATAATTACCAATTTTAATAATGTTATTTTTCATTTGTATGCTCCATGTTATAAACTAATTGTTCAACTTTATCATCTGATAAGAAGTATTTTTCATCTACATCTTTTTCTAAATAGTCTTCCAAACATTTAGTCAATGGGATTGGTTCTGGGAATTTATATTCCACGCTGTCTGGGCAATCTAAAATTGAAATACAATATGTACGTTCACGATTTTGTGCTGTTCCATAATCTTTTGCATTTAATACTTTCCAGAATGATTTATATCCCTGTTGTTCTAGATACTCTAACCATTCATCAAAGAAGGGTTTGAATTTTTTGCCAACTAGATTTTTTACATTTTCCATGAGTAAATATTTAGGTTTCTTTGCTTCAATGATTTTTTGACATTCCCAAAGCATTGATGATGAGGTTCCAGAACCTTTGGCCATCCCCTTTTGGGAACCGCTTAATGAAATTGAAGTGCAAGGATAGCTATACGTAAATAAGTCACAATCTGGCACCTCTTCAGGATTAATCCCCACAATCGATCCTAAGTTATTAGTATTCATAAATGCATTGTAAATATCTTTCTTTTTCTTATCATTGTATCTTTGAATCTGTTTTAATGTTAATGGCTCTTTGCCATCAGCACTAATGTTTATTTTATACAAATAACTCTCAATTTCTTCCATTGTCTTGTTAATTGTAAAATCTTTTGGATTTTCTGTATGTATGGCGTTATAGGCTAATACCGAATTAAAGTTCCAATCACTTGTAGCTACTACTTCAAAATTAGCCCCAATATTTCTTAATGCCATGCGTTGTGATCCCACACCTGAAAATGCCTCGAATACTCTTAATGTCACGTTACTCCTCCTTAAATGATATATCTCTAAAGTATATGTTTATAATATTTTCACTTAAAATATTTCCATTTTTATCACACAGGTTTAAGACACATTTAGGTGGCTCTTCTCTATACATTTTTGTGTAAGGTATTCGTATAGTCTTTTTATCAATCATTTTTATAACTTTATAGAATATATCTTTTTGAATAGTATCTTGTATAATATGATCCCCAACATATTTAAACCTTAAATTGTTCACGTTACTCCTCCTAATCTATTCATCGATAAAATAAACATTTTATTTATACAAAATTTTCCAACGCCTTAAGCACAGCGTCGCTTTTTTTACGTATATACATTGCTATTTCAGCTTCATCTACGCCTTCTTGGCTTAA
>NZ_DYYK01000022.1:0-3656 GCF_020741705.1 Bacteroides coprosuis | reverse complement strand
GGTGTTATTCTATGTACATCTTTATATATAAGCATCCTTTAAAGATGCAAAAAGCATCAACTTATCGAGCGAAGCGATGATCTCCCGAAGGCTCTTTCCAGCATCGTCGGGAAGGGGCGTAGTGTAGCGTTGGGAGGAGGGGGAAAAATTCCTTGTCTGAGCGCAGCGAGTTCGGAATTTTTACGCCTCATAACAATGCTACGGTAGCCTCTGGAGACCTGCTGGTGATTTTTGGCTTCGCCCAAACTGCTCACGTTCGGCATCTGAAAAGCAAGCTTTTCGCTGCTCTCTCTTAATCGCAGTTTTCTTTTGACATCTTTTCTTTCGGGCAAGCGAAAGAAAAAGTACATTCACCAGAAAAAGAATATCAACAGAACTTTAAGAGTTCTTCTACTAGTTTGTAAACAGTTGTCATTGACTCTTGCTTCGCAAAACTATCATAATACGAATCTTTCAATTGATGTAGCTTCTTAGCTCTTCTTATCGCCAGTTCTTGCAAAGTCTTCCCCGTTTTTAAATCTTTCGATAAAAGATGTTTAAATAAATCAGCAGAAACAAGCTTAGAACCTTTACCATCATATTTCACATTTTGGGGTAAGAGATTATTAATCTCTTTATTATAATTATCTCTATGCAATGCCCCACCCTGATGATCCTTTAGGTGTAACAACAGCCAGTATTCAAAAGACTGATTTGAATAAGCTACTTTCACATCATTCTGTTTAGCTTTAAATATAGCACTATTATATTGGTCATCAGAATAATCATCCTTATCAAAGACACACCACACTTGATTGTATTCGTGCGAAGTACCTACTTTTTTATCCCTAAGTTCTATAGCCTTATTTACTAAACTCATTGTGTTATAACCTATACCCAGAGGTATAACTTCTGCTGTAGTCAGCCTAAATTGTCTAAAATAACTAGGTTCAGTATTTTCTCCTTCTGAAACAATAAGGATACTTGGATATTCTTCCCTTGAAGGTTCTCTCCTCTTTAAATCGAACAATTTTCTACTTTTTCTTTTCATCGTCTCCCCATAATAATGAAGCAATAGTAGTCTCAAAGTTTATCGTATAAGGCACTCCACCAAACTTTCCCAATAGATACTTAAATTCAAAATCATCTTCTTTCCTTACAGTATCTGTTTTAAAATCAGCAAGTGAATACAATTTAGCTTCTCCAAATAGGTCTTTTTGAACAAACCAGATTTGATCTCTTCGAAATAAATTTCGTTCTGATGAGATTAAGCTAGTATCATGTGTGTTAAAAATAAGTTGGGCATTATTTCTATTGGTAACCTCTGAATTAAATAGGGAAATGATATTACACATTAAGATAGGATGCAAATTTGAATCAAGTTCATCTATTACAAGTGTATTCCCATTTTTTAAAGCTTCAAAAATAGGACCTATCAAGGCAAAGTACTTTTGTGTTCCAGCCGACTCATCCGACTCCATAGAAAGGTTGGTTATACTTACTTCTTTTTTATTTTTATCATATACTTTTCTAACAGTAGACACATCCGAGAATATTTTGAATTTAGCCTCTCTGTCTTTATTCATCTGCGTTGTAATTTCATTTTTGACAGATTCAGGCAATTCTTCAAGACCCATTTCTACAAGCTTCAAATCTTCTATACCCAAATCAGCAGCTTCCAAAGCCTTTAAAACTGTTTTTTTGGCATCACCATTAATCATAGACATGGTCTCTCCTTGATATTTCCTAGATTCTAAACCTTCTAATACTTTCAAGTTTCTAAACCATTCTATTACTTGTATCGATATTTTATCATTAAACTGTGCGGCTGCAGAAATTAATAATGCATTATTGCGAACCATCTTCTTATCAATGAGTATCTTCCCTTGTTTAAAGTAATTTTTATGAGTGGTAAAGGTTTGTCTATCTCTAAAAAATAATTCTACCTCTCTTACATTGGGCTTATAATATAACCATTCTGATACCACTTCACTTCTAGACACTTCATAGCCATAGCGATACAACACTTCTTTATAAGAGAATATAATTTCAAATCGCGAAGGTTCATGAATGGATTCAGTATTCAATTGAAAAGGTTCTATGGGTATTGAATCTCCTTTCTGAGTATAAATAGCACTATTCAATACAAAGTATTTCATGAAACCTAGTGCTTCTACAAATTTCGTTTTCCCACTTGCATTGGCTCCATAAATCACAGCGCTCTTTAATACTTCTACATCAAATTTTGTGGAAAATTTATTATGAGAAAGCTCTTTATCATAAGATGCTAGTAAACTTATAGTGTTTTGTTCTTTAAATGTTTTGTAATTTTGTACTGAAAACTGTATTAACATAACCGCAATAATTGATTTTACTCTCCAATATAGCGTCTTTTATATGATATATATGCATGATAGCTTCAAATTCAATCCTTATTAACTCTAATTAACTATATAAAAAGAATGCCTTCTTCGCAACATTTCAAGTCTCTGTTCTTTCTTGATGGGTGGATGCTACCTTCGCAACATGACAAGCTTTTGTTCTTTCTTGATGGGTGGATGCCTTCTTTGCAACATCACAAGCCTTTGTTCTTTCTTGATGCGTGGATGCCTTCTTCGCAACATTACAAGCCTTTGTTTTTTCTTGATGGGTGGATGCCTTCTTCGCAACATTACAAGCCTTTGTTCTTTCTTCTTTTCTTGATGCGTGGATGCTCTCTTCGCAACATTTCAAGCCTCTGTTCTTTAGAGTGTTGGTGAGTTTTTATTCTTTCGTTAGTTTGAGAATGTACTTCTTTTCTTCTTGATAAGAAAAAAGTACAAAAAAAGAATCA
Organism: Bacteroides coprosuis; assembly: GCF_020741705.1. Lineage (NCBI taxonomy): Bacteria > Pseudomonadati > Bacteroidota > Bacteroidia > Bacteroidales > Bacteroidaceae > Bacteroides > Bacteroides coprosuis. Next base: position 844 of record NZ_DYYK01000022.1, on the reverse strand, counting down.
AGACTACGTCGTTGCCTTCGGTAGGTACTTGCAGAACTTTACAATGCTGGTGTTATTCTATGTACACCTTTAAAGATGCAAAAAATATCAACTTATTGAGCGAAGCGATAATCCTCCGAAGGTTCTTTCCAGCATCGTCGGGAAGGGGCGTAGTGTAGCGTTGGGAGGAGGTGGAAAAATTCCTTGTCTGAGCGTAGCGAGTTCGGAATTTTTCCACCTCATAACAATGCTACGGTAGCCTCTGGAGACCTGCTGGTGATTTTTGGCTTCGCCCAAACTGCTCACGTTCGGCATCTGAAAAGCAAGCTTTTCGCTGCTCTCTCTTAATCGCAGTTTTCTTTTTGGTACATTTTTCTTTTGTTCACACAAAAGAAAAAGTACATTCACCAGAAAAAGAATATCAATAACACTAAAGAAAATCAAGGCACTACTCTAACCACAATCATTACATCAACTCAAACCTTCATCAATAAGAGGACTTACTTCTTTTGTTCCCACAAAAGAAAAAGGGAGTATCACTCTTTTCACTGTGAAACTCCCTTCCTTATAGATCAAACCAAAAATATTATTTCTTTAGTTTTCCATCAACCAATGCCACGCTATTCTCGAAAAGAGGTTTTAGGCGATCTAGAGTTGACTTGGGCACCACGAAGTTTTCCACTCCGCGTTTCAACCATTTTGGGCGATGCGTATCAGTACCCACAAAATCGTAGTAGCCCATACGCAATAGCTTTTCAGCCTTTTCCTTTGCCCCACTGCCATACGCTCCCATCAGCGATAGCAGATTCAATTGAAACTTCACACCCTCCTTCTTCAACTTGTCGTATTGTGCTTGACGCATATA
>NZ_DYYK01000021.1:0-12488 GCF_020741705.1 Bacteroides coprosuis | reverse complement strand
CATCCATATATACTTGTCCACCAGCCTTGTGTATCAAATCACAGATTTCTACAATATCTTTTTCGAAGATACCATGTGTAGAAGGATAAGTAATCATTAAAGCAGCTAAGTCGTCTTTGTTTTCTTCCACTTTTTTGCGGAAGTCGTCCATACATACGTTTCCTCCTTCATCAGAATCTACAAGGACTATATCATAACCCGCTTGAACTGCCGATGCAGGGTTTGTTCCGTGTGCTGATGCAGGAATAATCACTTTATTTCTATGACCTTGCTTGATGCTTTCTAGATAAGCACGAATAGTACGAAGTCCAGCATATTCACCTGCTGCACCCGAGTTGGGTTGTAAGCTGATGCCATCAAAACCAGTAATTACTTGAAGTAAATTTCCTAGGTTTTCAATCATCTCTAGCGAACCTGCTGCTTGGTATTTTGGAGCCAATGGGTGAATGCCCATAAACTCTGGACGAGTCATAGGAATCACTTCTGCCGCAGCATTCAGCTTCATGGTACACGAACCCAAAGAAATCATAGAGTGAGCCAAAGAGATATCTTGACGATCTAGGCGTTTGATGTAACGCATCATCTCTGTTTCTGTATGGTATTTCTTAAAAACTTCGTGAGTTAAGAAGTCTGATTTACGAATTAATTCTTTGGGAAGAGCACAGCCTTTTTCTTCTTTCTTCACTGTAAGCTCTTGTTCTGCAACAGAACCAAACACACAAAGAATAGACTGAACATCAGCATCAGTAGTTGTTTCATCAATACTAATACCTACTTCTCCTGTATCGTGATAACGGAAGTTTATTTCTTTCTTCAAAGCTACTTCTCTAAATTGTTCTAAAGAGATGCAGCTCGGTAATTTAATATATAGCGTATCAAAGAAATATTCATTTAACTGCTCGTATCCCAATACTTTTACACCTTCACTCACTGTGATGGTATGTTGATGGATGCGATTAGCAATCTCTTTAATTCCTTCTGCCCCATGATATACAGCATAGAAACCAGACATAGTAGCAAGTAAGGCCTGAGCTGTACAGATATTTGAGGTAGCTCTTTCTCTCTTAATATGTTGTTCACGAGTTTGAAGAGCCATACGGTAACAAAGTTTACCATACGCATCTTTCGACCAACCAATAATACGTCCAGGAATATTTCGTTTATACTCTGCACGAGTAGCAAAATATCCTGCAGATGGCCCCCCATAGAACATAGGGATACCCAAACGCTGTGAACTACCAAAAGCAATATCAGCACCCCATTCTCCTGGAGGAGTAAGTAGAGCCAAGCTTAAGATATCAGCAGCTACAGCTACTAAAGTTTCATTAGCATGTGCTTTTTCTACAAACACTCTATAATCTTCTACACTACCCTCATTATTTGGATACTGCACGATTGCACCAAAGATCTGATCTGTAAATTCAAATGTTTTGTAATCTCCGTGTACAATTTCCATACCTTGAGGAATACCACGAGTTTTGATTACAGCCTTTGTTTCTGGGAAAACAGAATTATCAACAAATAGAACATTTGCTTTTGCTTTTTTCTTACCACGAGAACGTAGGTTGTACATCATCGTCATAGCCTCAGCTCCAGCAGTAGCTTCATCTAGCAACGAACAGTTTGCCAAAGGTAACCCTGTCAAATCGCTAATTGCAGTTTGGAAATTCATCAATGCTTCCAATCTACCTTGAGAAACCTCACCTTGGTATGGGGTGTATGAGGTGTACCAAACGGGATTTTCAAAGACATTTCTTTGAATCACTGCAGGTGTAATGGTATTGTACCAACCTTGACCGATATATGTTTTATATATCTTATTCTTTTTGGCTAGCTCAACAATGTGATTACTGTATTCGTACTCAGACATTGCAGGTGGCAAATTTAAGGGCTCTTTGAGTAAGATATTCTCTGGAATAGTCTTCTCAATCAGCTCATCCACAGAAGAAACGCCTATTTTCTTCAGCATCTCTTGAATGTCTTTGTCATTAATACCGATGTGCCTGTTGGCTAGAAAATTAGTGTTCATAGTATTTGATTTTAAAGTTAGTTTAATGAGTTGTTACATCTGTAAAGAAAGGATTGTACTTTTTTTCTCTACCTATAGTAGTTGATGGTCCGTGTCCAGCATGAACAACTGTCTCATCAGGCAAGATAAAGAGTTTTTTGATAATATTCTCTTTTAATGCAGTAAAGTTTCCTCCTTGTAAGTCTGCTCTACCTACACTACCTTGAAAAAGTACATCTCCCGAAAAAGCATCACCTGTTGCTTGATTATAAAACACCAAACTACCAGGTGAGTGACCAGGCACTTGAAAGATATCTAAGGTTTGATTTCCAAAATGAATTTGATCACCCTCCTTTAAGTATTTACCCAGAGGAACGGGCTCATCATTCACTTCGAATCCAAACATTCTACCTTGCTGAGCCACTCCCTCTAGCCAGTATTCATCATCTTGACTCGCTTCAGCCTTTATTCCATACTCTTGAAACATAAAAGTATTTCCTAGTATATGGTCTAGATGAAGGTGAGTATTTAGAAGGTGCTTTATTTTTAATCCATTATCAGCAATAAACTTTTTAAGTTGTTCTTTTTCTGTATCAAAGAACACGCCTGGGTCTATCACTACTGCTTCCTTCGTATCGTCCCATAGTACGTAGCTATTGACAGGAAACATATTGAATTCAAATTTCTGTATATTCATATCTATTTCTTTTAATTATTATAGGGCAACATACACCACCTTCTTTGTTTCAAAAAACTCTTCCTCAAACTCATCTTTTAGATCCCAGATGGTCGTTCTGTTTTTTACGGGCATAGTTTCTTTTTCTAATTCTCCCCCTTTAAGACAGATTAATCCGTTGGGAAGTGCATTTTGTTGGTTCTTAGAGATATTCTTTCTGATGATATCTACCAAGTCTTGAAGAGGCATTACCGCTCTACTAACAACAAAATCGAATTCTTGTTTTTCTTCTTGTGCACGAGCATGCTTAAAAGTTACATTTTTTAACCCAATAGCTGTTGCTACTTCTTGAGCTACTCGTACTTTTTTACGGATACTATCGACTAAGTGAAATTTAGTTTCGGGAAATAAAATGGCCAATGGAATACCTGGGAAGCCACCACCAGTGCCCAAATCCATCACATGAGTACCAGGCTTAAAATTGATTACTCTAGCTATACCTAGTGAATGTAACACATGATGAGGGTAAAGATTTTCAATATCTTTACGAGATATTACATTGATTTTAGAGTTCCAATCGATGTATAAATCGTAAAGGGCTGCAAACTGTTTCTTTTGTTCTTCGGTTAAGTTTGGAAAATATTTGAGTATTAACTCCATAAAGTTGAATAGTGTATATTATTAGATATTTAATAATTCTTTGATTATCGGATTCTCTTTGTTTAATAAGTCTGACAACTGAGCATAGGTAAGTGTTACTTCTTGAGCACCCATAGCATAAGGAGCTATTTCATATACATTGTATAAGAAGGTAATCCCTGTAGCAGACAGTTTCATATTTTCAGTAGGTTGTATGCTATCTTCCCAAAAGCCTACATCTTCCAAAGACTCTGCTTTCAAGTCTTTCTTGAACTGATCTTTAATAAGCGATACTAAATTGGCTTCATAGTTCGCATTGAAAATATCTTGAATTCTTACTTTGTTCAAGTTGGTCAAATCTAAATTCAAATAGTTAACTAAGTGAATACCATGTGCACCACCCGTAAAATCGCTAATAGTACTTTCAATTACAAGTAAGCTCTTGGCATAAAAGTCAACCGTAGATTCCATATGTTGGTAATAATTGTACCACACACCTACTTTAGAAGCATCGCCCACTTCTGCCAACTCTTCTTTGTAAAGAGATTCTACATCAGAAAGATAATCATTTTTATAGGTTTCGGCATACTTATCTACAGCAGCCTGAGGCTCAAGGGGGCCATAACTTGTACCCAATACAAAGTCTGAAATCTGCTCTTGTACCCAATGATGAATGCTAGGTTCTCCTTTTACAGGATATTCCATATTGAGTGAAAACTCTGCATGAGGTGCATTTTTATCACCCATCAAATAGATATTTTCCTCATTTGTGAATTTCTTAAATGTCAAGTTACCTACTTCATTATTTGAAGAACAAGCAGCAAAAGCAAAAACAGCTAATGCCATTAAACCCGTTTTAAAACCTATCTTTTTCATATCTTTTCTGTGTTTTACTGAATAGAGTATTCTTTATTCTGCTATTCACACAAATATAAACTATTTATTAGGATAAAAGAGTAAATAGTGAATTGAAAATAAGCTTCTCTTTGTTTCCTTTTGGAATTACACGACTCCACCAACTCCGATAGAATTGTTTTTCTTTCACTATAGAGATACAAAGCAAGAAAGACCTATCCAAAGTAAATTGAATAGGTCTTTCAAACCTTTAAAATCTTTCTATTTTCTCTATTTCTTGAAACTCTCTACGTGAACTTGGTCTTTGTAAAACTGATCATGAGGTTTACGATCTTGAACCGTCTGACCAATTACCACTACTCCTATCGGGATTAAATGTTTAGGGACATTATAAGCTTTTCGTATATCTCTTACGATCTCATCACTACCATATACACCCAGCCACAAGCTACCTAAATCAAGATATGTAGCTTCAATAAGCATATTTTCCATAGCAGCGCTACAGTTTTGCACCAATAGCATTTCGTTTTTCTCTTTGCTTGAATCACCACATACTAAGATTAAGGTATCGGCATTTTCGGATGATTTTGCCCAAGGCTGAGCTTCCAACATTTTCTTTTTTCCCTCAGCACTTTTTATGACTAAGAAATTCCACTCATAGGTGGCAAAAGCATTGGGGGCAGACATTCCTGCTAATAAAATCTTATGAATCTTTTCGTCGGATACGGCTTCGTTTACATACTTGCGGATACTTCTTCTGTGAAAAATTGCGTCCATATATTTTAAATTTAGGTTAAAACCAAGATTATAATACTCCCTTTACGTTCATGAAAATTTTATGGAGTTCTACCTAAGTAACAAATGAAAGAGCTAGAAAGATTTCAATATCAGAGAATAATATTTTATATATCAGACTAAATAGATTCTCTTTATTAAGTAATTTTTGTAAATAGCCACTCCCTTTTAAACGAAATCTGAAGAGGAGACCCATCAGTACCTTACTTTACAGCTCTAGAAATTCATAATGCAACGCCCACGCTTGGCTCACCCCCACACACCTACACAGATTAATCCTCTTATGAGAACAAAAAGAAAAGCACAGATAAGGTTTCAATTCTTATCCGTGCTTTTCATATTTTTATAGATACTTCTTACGAAGCCATTTTCGAAGTGGAATATCATATAATTTCATACTGAGATAAGCCACTAGAATAGCAGATACAACTACTAAGAGGGCAAATGGCCACGACTCAGCCAATGTCATATTATTATTGGTTACCCATGCCATATATACATAGGCTATAGGGAAGTGTGTGATGTATATAGGATAAGAGATATCACCCAAGAATTTACAAACGAGAGAGCCTTTTTTGCCTTTCACCTCTCCTCCTGCACCCAGCCACACAATAAAGGGGAACATGATTAAGATGCAAAAACACTCGTACAGCCCATTGAGCCATATTTGTTCTGTGCCACCCAAACGAGGTACCGAAAACAGGGCAACGAGTAAAAGGCTTGTTACTAGAAAAGCGTGCTTGGTATAACGCAGTTTGCCTATTCTAGCCATCAGCAATCCCATCAAAAAAGGAAAAGCCAAGCGAATGAAACCAATCTTCATCTGGAGGGCATCATCAATAGACCAACCTCCTATAATATCTCCATTGGGGTTTGTGAGGGCATACTGAATTGTAAACCCAGCAGCGATACACACCAAGAGTGCCAGTACTCTCTTCGACAATTTATGCAGAACTAAAGCATAAAGAATATTGGCTACATATTCAAAAAAGAGCGACCACGCGGGTCCGTTGAGTGGATGCATCTCGTGCCAACCACGAATGTCTAGTCCTTTACCTACGGGAATCAGTGTAAAACCGATAACCATTACTAGCAACATCTTCCACAAGGGTACATCGGCAATACCTGCCCAACCCAATCCTGGGGAATATTGATAGTAAAATAAGATTGCTCCAATAATAGAGCCGATTATAATCATCGGTTGAAGACGAATAATTCTTCGTTTAAAGAAAGCTTTTAAGGTCATCTTTCCCCATCTATCATCGTAGGCATAGCCCACCACAAAACCCGAAAGGATAAAGAAGAAATCTACTGCTAAGTAGCCATGATTAATCATTTGTTGAGCATGATCTCCACCCGAATGCACCTCGAGGACATGAAAGAGCACCACCAATAGTGCTGCAACTCCACGCAAACCATCTAAAATCTCATAATGAGGCTTAGAGTCTTTAAGAGTTAACTTTGTCTGCATTATATCTTGATATTTGTTTGTTTTTCTGTGGATACAAACTTATAGCAAATCCTCCTTTAAAGATTGTCGTAAAATAGATTATTATTGTCTTATATTTGTGTTTTATGAATTTATATAGCCCAAATGAGCAAAGAAATAAAATATGCTCCTATTTTAGAACAAGATGAACGCTCGTTTATCTTCGATCATGTGAAGATATACCGTGAGGAACAAATCACAATTCATCAGCAGAAAATATGGGAGCTCTACTTCTCTGTGAGCCTCTTTTGGTATAGGTTAAAGCATCTAACTATCAATTTATTTAAATACAAAAAAGCAGCTGCTAAGGTGCAACTGCTTTTGTAATATTCCTTTTATTTAGCCAAGTAAGCCTTTTAAACTAAGCATACTCTACTTCAACGGCATTTAAACCTCTAGGGCTATCTTCAAGACGGAATGTAACGTGGTCATTTCTTTCAATGTCTTCGGGAGCATTACTAATGTGGAAAAAATACTGCTCAACACTCTCTTTGTCTTTAATGAAACCAAATCCTCTATCTTCATTGTAGAATTTAACATGCCCATCCAATTCCGATTCACTCGCTATTTCTAAATCTGTGGGAATAGACACTTCAATTTCTTCCAACTTTACTTCTCTATAATCTTCAGGATTAGGTGGCGTATCTGTAATCACTCCATTGGGATCAACATACGCTATCATCTCCTCAAAGGTATCGGGAGTTTCATTTCTTTTGGCTTCACGCCTTAATTCTTTTTCTCTACGTTTTTCAATTTGTCTTTTTCTAACTTCTTTTTTTCTAAAAGTAACTGCCATTTAGTAATATAAAATTTTAAAAATTATGAGTATTCACCTACCTATTCCTTACAGAATTTATGATAGAATGATTTCTACAACTTTTAAAAAGCTGATGGCAAACAAAACCTGCTTCCTTTATAAGAATAGACTTGTTTTGTTTTGTTTCAACCAACAAATAAAATTCTGTAATCAAAACTGAGCTGAGTATTTAAATCAAATTCAAGTTTGGGACTCGTATTGATACCTCTACCCCCAGTTTGGAACAAATGTGCTTTGAACTCTACCGACTTTCTACAAAGCAGGGTGCCCAAAAACATTCATATTGGTAAGTATTCCTGCGTAAACAATCTGCCACGCCCTTATAATATAACAAAAAATATTTGATTTACAGAACATTACGACAAGTATTTTAAATTTGAGGTAAATTCAGCACTCCATCAAGATGAAATAAGTCCACCCCAAAAGAGCCTGATTACTCTCTGTTTCCAAACCCCACATTCCTCATTTATAAGACTACCTTTCCCACTCAAATTGACCACCAATCAACCCTCTACTCTTACGCATAAAAATACATTTAGAAACAGCTTTTTTTATCACACGGATATAATCGACTCTTATCAGGGTCAAAAAGTCATCATGTCGGTGTCATGTCATCACGATGTCGGTGTCAGAATATTTTCTCCCTTTTCATAGGGATCTATTACGATATTTATACCTTATACACTGTATAAATATTACCAAGAGAAAAACCTCTCAAAATAAGTGGGATAGACAAAAAATGGAGTTGGATGGAGTGTCCATTATTCCACACTTAATCCATGAATCTGGATCATCTCTTTATCTTGACGCTTCAAATTTGTTTGGTAATAAGGGATAGGATTATCATGATCTCCCAAGTACATTCGCATAGAAGGAGTAAAATGAGTGCTAACTAAAGAATTGTTTTTATGAAGATAATCGGTCTGAATATCAGCCATATCTAAAAAGGTATGAAACACCATGCTACTAGATACGGGTTTGATAGAGTTATCATGAGCCGCCTGCACCTTTTCGGGATAAGTTATCTCATAGTTTTCTGAGAACCAAGTAACGAGAGGCACACGCAATTGATAATAAGTAGGATTGGGCGAAGCATGAAGAAAACGTTCTCTATCATCATCCATAATATCTTCTCCATGATCGGAGATGTAAAGATAAGCTGCACACAAGCCACTTTCATCTAAAATCTGGCCGATGCGATGCAAAAAATAATCGGTATATAAGATGCTATTATCATAAGCATTCACCATCATCTCCCTATTCTTTTTATCAATACGAGAGAATTGATCGGGCATAAACTGAGCAAACTCCTTGGGGTATCTCTCATTATAATTAAAGTGTGAACCATACGTATGAACTACAATAAGCAGATTGCCAGTAACCGACTCTAGATAATGTTGCAAACGATGGAGCAACACTTCATCAAAGTGATTGGTTTGTATATTTCGAGAACGATAATATTCTAGGTACTCGGCTTCTTGCGCAAAGTACTCAATAAACGAACTGTTCTTAGCCTGATTGGAGAGGAAAACAGTAGTAAAACCCGTCTCCTTGAAAGCCTCTATCAAGCTCTTTTGTGAGTAGATACAGTCGTAGTTTTCGGCAGAAGCCCCCGACAACAAAATCGACACACTCTTGTGGGTAGTATTGGATTGTGTTAGAGCATCCCTAAAGAAAATCACCGAATCATCCTTTTTAAGATACGGATTTGTTTCACGTTCGTACCCATACAGTTGCCAATTATCTGCACGAGATGTCTCGCCAATAACCAGTACATACACCTCACGCTGACTACTTACAGAGTCTTTTTGAGCCTGAAAAGAGAAATCTTTCGAAGTCGTTTTGTAATTATTGATCTTATGAAACTTATCAATAGAAAAGCCCATATTGTAGAATACATTTACAGGGTAAAGATTTTCATGACACGTAAAATGCTGCGTATTAACCTCTTTGGCAGATAAAAACAGAGGCAAAGAACCCAAAATAATAATAAGCCCAGCCATCAAGTTTTTATTTCTAAACGATTGGGAATAATAAGTTTTGCTTTTAAAGCTCCGTGCAGCACCCACAATAGCGAGGATATAGACCACACACACCAAGAGCGTAGGCAGCAAGATGCTTCCAAGCAATTCTGTAGCCTCCGAAACATTGGTAGTAACGAGATTTAAAAACATATCTACCGCAATAACATCCTCCTTAAATAAGGAAAAAACCACCAATTGGAAGGCATGGAAGAAAAATAGTGGAGTGAGCCACAACTGCATTGCCCCTTGCCTTTTGCTCAAAGACAAGAAACTTAAATACACGCCCAGTGGTAATAAAATAAGTAAAAGTTTTCCACTAAAGTTGTAAGGCTCTGTGTACAATAGAAATAGGTTTGGTATTAAGTTTACCAAAAGGAAAGTATAAAACAAGCTTTTTGAACCTATCTTCAGTCCTAAAATCTGATGTAAAAACCTATTTATCATACTACGAAGGTATAAAAATATTCGATGTAACTAAGGTATAATTCAATTTTCATGCAGAAACACAACATCCTCCACCCCAAACTACAACTAAGCACTAAAATACTCATAATCAAGATATAGTATTCTTACTTAACAAATAACGAATCCTCTTCCATGCATTATTATTCAGCATATTTAACTTATTTTGTATAGAAAAAGGAATCAAAAACACGCCATTTGGAGATTTAAAACGGAGTACCCACCCACTCCATTATAGTTTGGAAAGGGATAAAAAAGTCGCACAATTTATATTAAAACAAAGATAAACTCTAAGTTATTGAAAACTAATTAGCTATAAGAAAGAGATAAAAAAAGATGAAAATAATACCCACAAACACTTGGAAGTTTGTAAATAATATTTGTATCTTTGCAACGCTTTCGAAAGGAAAGACAAACAATTTACTTTGTTTGGAGAGATGGCAGAGTGGTCGATTGCGGCGGTCTTGAAAACCGTTGAGCTGAGAGGCTCCGGGGGTTCGAATCCCTCTCTCTCCGCAGAAAAAACCCAATTTTACATTATTTGTAAGATTGGGTTTTTTATTCTTAATATGCAAATACTACAGATTTGGGGTCAGTCCGTATTCTTCATCAATTGTTATGTGAAAATATATTAGTAAAGCCCCAATACTCCTCTATTGATATGGTGAGAGAATACCGACTCAGAGACTTAATTCGGGAAAATCAACCCTTCTCAGAAGATGAAGTACAGTTTATCCGAAATAACTCAAGACTGGATTTTCTCTTATTCAACAAGATTGACAAAACTCCTATTTTAGCCATTGAAGTAGATGGTGTGTCTTTTCATGACAATGAATTGCAACAGGAAAGGGATAACAAAAAAAATCACATCTTAGAACTCATTGGACTCCCATTACTTCGGTTATCAACCGATGGATACAATGAAGAAGCGAGAATAATCGAAAGCTTGAATAAGGCAATGAATCTATCCTAATTTCTACCTATTATACGTTGGTATTCAATAAAGTAAAGCAGTATTTATTATAAATTACTATTGCACCTTATTTTTCCTAATTTCTGAATGTAAGTGCAAAGTTTCTTCTGGAGTTTTGCAATTAATAAGTAATGGGATCTCGTTTTTCCGATCTAAGAGAATGTAGGGATTACTAAGAAGCCGACTGATTGGATGCTCTTCTTCATTCTGTAGCAATAATATTATTATGTTTTTTTATTATTATATGTTAGTAACTACCAATAATCCACTGTTCTGATGAGGAATGGGAAGGAAGTCTAAAAGAAATGTACTTCAAGATATGTTTATCGCCAATAATAAAATTTACTTCATCACACAAAATGGAGATCAACAAGGAGGTTTAAATCGCTTTGTCGTTTGTAACTCTGAGACCATGAAAGCAGAGTTTTCTGAGCCTCTCGTTTTCACTACTCCAAAAGGTGTCGGCACGTGGCCACAACACATTGTGATAACAGGTAAGAACAAAGGTTATGTTCAGTATTCAGACAATACCATGGAGACAACATCGGGCATTTGTGCAACCTAGAGTACAATTATTATAAGGGAGGTGAAACCATATATGGCATTCTAGGTCAGCATCCGTTTACCAAAGAACTCTGGTTACCTACTTCTACTTATGTAGATTCAAAGATATTTGTAATGGATGTAAGTGGCAGTAAGCCTGAGATCAATCGCTCATACGAGTATAACACCCAAAAAGGTGCTAGCCCTGCAGGTATAGATTTCGCTTACCGCTTTACTCCAGAGTGGATAAACAAATAAGCATATCATTAAAGCATTATTTATTAATTTTTTAAGATAAACAACCCCTATTCAGTAAGGTCTGGATAGAGGTTGTTATATTCTTATGAATATTTATCAAAGACATTACACCCCTTGTATATCCAATCTGTTTTCCTCAATAAATTTACTCACGGTAAGACGATGCACGCCTAAAATTCTAGCAATTGCACTTTTGGAAACTTTCTTACTAAGTAATTCTTTTATCTTCTCCTCTCTACCTGTAAGCTTTACTTTAGAAGATTTACGTCCTTTTGGTCGTCCAAGAATAACACCTTCAGCTTTTTTCCTAGCAAGGGCTTCTTTTGTGCGTTGAGATATTAAATTACGTTCAATCTCTGCTGACAATCCAAAGGCAAAAGCCAACACCTTAGAATTGATGTTATTCCCCAACTCATAATGCTCTTTGATTGTAATTACTTGTACATCATGTTCCATACAGTAATGAAGAATGCTCATTATTTGCATTAAATTTCTTCCTAATCTCGAGAGCTCTGTAACAATGAGTGTATCATTCTTTTTCATTCTTTTCAAAAGTCGTCCAAATTTTCGTTCTGAAAGTTTTTTAGTAGCACTGATAGTTTCTTCTACCCATTTCTCTATCCCTATCTCTTTTTTCTTACAATATTCCTCAATCTCAAATTTCTGATTCTTTACTGTTTGCTTATCCGAACTAACCCTAATGTATCCGTAAATCATTCTAGCTATAAGTTTTATTTCATCTAAAGTTAGATAGCTAAAATCTACTAGTAAATTTTATTGACTTATTTTGTCTATTAATACTCCTCTATTAAAATAGATTAACCTTATTTCTTTTAACTGAGCGATTATATTAGAGAAAATAAAGTACTTACTCACTTCGATAAAGATGCTGTAAATTCTTTTGTCATTTTAAGTGATATTGAGCGTAGCATCAAGCAGAAAATTGAGG